>DASWOZ010000325.1:0-23605 GCA_036398535.1 Mucilaginibacter sp.
TCATATCCTGTCAATTTACCTGCCAGTTTAATGTTATGCCCGCCACGGCCAATAGCTAATGACACCTGGTCGGGTTTTAAATACACTGCCGCTGTTTTTTTCTCATCATCCAGTTTAATAGAGGTGATTTTTGCCGGTGATAACGCACGCTGAATATAAAGCTGAATATTATTAGTGTAGTTAATTACGTCAATATTTTCGTTTTTCAGCTCACGTACAATGCCGTGTATACGTGATCCTTTCATACCCACACAAGCGCCTACAGGGTCAATACGGTCATCATATGATTCAACAGCTACCTTAGCTCTTTCGCCCGGCTCACGAACGATCTTTTTAATGGTAATTAAGCCATCAAAAATTTCAGGGACCTCTAACTCAAACAGGCGCTGTAAAAACTCAGGGGCGGTACGTGATATAATGATCTTGGGGTTGCTGTTCAGCATATCCACTTTATGCACTATAGCTTTAACACTATCGCCTTTTTTAAAATAATCGGCAGGTATTTGCTCGGTTTTTGGTAACAACAGTTCATTGCCATCGTCATCCAGTACCAAAGTTTCTTTTTTCCAAACCTGGTAAACTTCGCCGGTCACAATTTCACCCACACGATCTTTATATTTTTTAAAGATCTCGTCTTTTTCAAGCTCTAAAATTTTAGAAACCAGCGTTTGGCGTGCAGCTAATATAGCGCGGCGCCCAAAGCTCTCTAAAGTTATCTGCTCAATATAATCGTCGCCAACCTCTAAAGACGGGTCTAATTTTTTTGCTTCTGCCAATTCTATTTCCAGGTCATCATCTTCACTAAACCCATCTTCCATAACCACACGTGTGCGCCATATTTCCAAGTCACCATTGTCGGTATTTACAATTACGTCGCAATTCTCATCATTGCCATACTTCTTACGGATCATGCTTCTGAAAACGTCCTCAAGGACGCTCATCATTGTTGGACGATCAATGTTTTTGAAATCTTTGAATTCCTGAAAAGAATCAATTAAATTAATATTGCTCATTTTCTACTTAAATGATATTAAAACCTTTGTTTCTGTTATTTGATTAATAGGTATAACGCTTTCAACCAGTTCGGCCTTTTTACCTTTTTCTTTTATTTTTTCTTCCACTATAATAGCATCTTCGGTTATACCGGTCAGCTTTACTTCTTTTTTGGCGCCATCGGCCAGTTTAATGGCTAATTGGCGCCCAACGTTTTTAGTATATTGCCTTATGGAGGTAAGCGCTATGTCTAATCCCGGTGACGAAACTTCCAGGTTGTAAGCCGTTTCAATCACGTTTTCCTCTTCTAAACGGAAACCTACATACCTGCTTATCTGCGCACACTCGGCAATCCCAATTCCCCTGTCGCCATCAACCAGTATGATCAGCTTTCCGTTTGAGTGTAGTTTAACATCTACCAAAAACAGATCCGGTCGTTCCATCTCCGCTATTTTTTCCTCAACCAGCTGCGTTACCTTTTTTTCAACATTCATTATCGTTCTCTTTTCCTGCTACTCGGGATAAATTGATTGACAAACTAAAAGAGGGGACAATCGCCCCCTCTTTTTAATTTGGATGCAAATATAATAAATTATATTGGTTTTTTCAAGCGTTACGGCTTAAAAATCAAATCGGTGTAAGGTAATTTGCCGGGAGATTTTTTCCCCTTTATAAATGCCCATATCGTATTGTCGCCGCCGTATTGATAATAGCGGACAAAGTAGGTTTGGTGACCTGAAAATGGTGTATCGGGTGTAAATATTAATGCGCTATCCTTTAATTGATAATGCCCCGGTTGCATGGGCTGATAATTTTTAAGGTCAGTATCCGCAGGCATGCGATAAACCGGTACCAGGCTTTCAAAATGATTGGCAGTATCTTTGGCTATATCCTGTATGATCAGCTTGTTTAATCCGGTAATTTTTAGTGATTCGCGGTTATACAACTCCACTTTTACAGGTGTATCCGGTGTTTTAACCGTACAGCCCATGCACAACCCTAATACTAACCATGCAAACAACTTTTTCATTTAATAGTGCAGTTTAGGTAATATTACTAATTTTATCAGTTAGGTGATAATATCGGTTGGCAAAACAGCGGCTGACTTACCTCGCCGCCGCTTCGCTGGGCGACCCTCTCTTCGCTGCGCGGAAAGAGGATAAGGAAGAATAGCGAATAAACAAATAAATGCCCTTTTGTGCATAGCGGGGATCAGGTGAGTAATTAAACAATTATAGATTGGAACTAAACGGATCAACATTTTTACTCAGAAATTGGCATTTAGATGATGCCGCTTCCCTGCAAAAGCATGCAGATAATATTAGTGTATCTTCGTTTTTGTTAGATCGCTTTCCATCACCTTATACTTTATCTAATGCTATTGATTTTATTAACCTCAAAATAAATGAGGAGCCCGTAACCAATTTCGCGATAGTTGTTAATGGTGAGGCCGCAGGCGTGATAGGAGTAGATTTTCGCCAGGATATATATAGTAAAACACCTTTATTAGGTTATTGGGTAAGCGAACAGCACCGGGGAAAAGGAATAATGACCGAAGCCATTAAGCTGGTAACTGATTACGCTTTTAGCAACCTGAATATTATTTGCATACAGGCATTGGTATTAAGTAAGAACGCTGCATCTATGCGCGTGCTTGAAAAAGCGGGGTATATGAAACAGGGAATTTTAAAACAATCCGTGATTAAAAACAATCAGGTATTTGATGAACATGTTTATGCTGCTTATAAAATTGAAAGTATATAAAACAAAAGTATAAAGTGTAGATTTATAAAACTATGTTGTCTTTACTAACAGCCCAACAAATTCGCGAAGCGGATGCTTATACCATAGCTCACGAGCCTGTTACCTCTGTTAATTTAATGGAGCGTGCGGCAAAGGCGTTTACAAGCTGGTTCATTAATCGCTTTACTGATAAAAAGGCGCCTATAGCCATTTATTGCGGTACGGGTAATAATGGTGGCGATGGCTTAGTTATTGCGCGGATGCTGCACCATCATCATTATAAAGAGGTAAATGTTAAAATTGCCCGCTTTTCGGATAAAGCATCTGATGATTTTAAGGTTAATTTGAAAAGGCTTGAGGAAACAGGAGTAGTGATTACCAATTTAAAACCGGGTGAAGATCTTCCTGCCGAAAACTGCGAGATACTGATTGATGCTTTATTAGGCAGCGGTTTAAATAAGCCGCTTAGCGGTGATTATAAAAAGTTGGTTGACTATTTAAATAGCTTGAATACAATAGTTGTAGCGGTTGATGTGCCTACCGGTTTTTTTACAGATGGAGAGGTTAAGAACGATGGGGCTGTTTTAAAAGCAGAGTTGGTTATCACTTTTCAGCAAGCTAAAATTAATTTCTTATTGCCCGAATCTGCTAAGGCCCTTAACTGCTGGGAAGCGGTAAACATAGGTATTGATGAGGATTTTATCCAGTCGCTCAATTCACCGTACCAATTTGTGGAAGAGAAGGACATTAAACAAATGCTTAGGCCTCGCCATCGCTTTAGTAATAAAGGCACTTATGGGCATGCGCTGATAGTAGCCGGGCAGGATAAAACAATGGGGGCAGCGTTGCTTAGTGCTGCAGCTTGTGCCTATGCGGGTGCCGGATTAACTACTGCCTGTGTGCCAGAAAGCGGGCTTATGGCGTTAAATACCTATCTGCCAGAATTAATGGCCATCATTCGTAAAGGAGATGAGTTACCGGATATTGAATGGGATCAGTTTAGCGTGATGGGAATTGGGCCGGGGTTAGGCAAGGATGAACATGCTTTAGCCTTGTTAAAAAATATCTTTGCTAATTATACTAAGCCTGTAGTGTTTGATGCTGATGCACTTAATTTATTAGCTGCAAATAAAGATTTATGGAAAACTATACCTCCGGGCAGTATTTTAACACCGCACATGAAGGAATTTGACCGCCTTTTTGGAGAACATGCCAACTGGTGGCAGCGCCTGCAAACGGCCATGCAAAAAGCGCAAGAACTTAAGCTGTACATCATATTAAAAAATGACTATACTATAACAGCTACGCCCGAAGGAAAACTTTACTTTAATTCGACCAGTAACGCAGCTATGGCTACAGGTGGTATGGGTGATGTACTTACCGGGATAGTTACTTCGTTACTGGCACAAAGATATTCGCCGCAAGAAGCATGTATTATAGGTACTTATATACATGGAAAAGCTGGGGACGAATTAGCCTTACCCAACCGGATGAATGTACTGCTACCCGGTAAACTGGCCAAACATTTACCTTTCACTATGGCCAAATTAATGACATAAAAAAAGCGAATGCAAGTATAATACATTCGCCTTTTCTGATTCATTGATTTATTTATTTACTGACTTATAAAGAACGTAATACTATTAAAGCATATCTATAAGACGACTAACTTGTTAGTTTTGTTGCACGTTTTTTTAAACTTTTTTTTAATAATATTTAGTTTGGCGTTTTTTACCTATAAATTGGCGTGATTTAGCTAATAAGCTGATTGTAAATATATTGCTACGAAACAAACAGAGGCTTTTACACTATGGATAAGGCATAAAAAAACGAATGCAGGTATGGTGCATTCGTTTATTTAAATAATAACTGATCTTATAAAGAACTTCATACTCATTTAAGTATCTATAAGACGCTATTTATGCATTTCAGTTACATTTATATTGAATAATTAACATTTTTTAACAATACGGTGGTGTTAAAATTTACCTAATACCATCATTTCGTTCATGGTTGGGTTAGTGCTGCCTCCCCGTGGTTCAAGGGTTACAGCAAATGCATCGGCAGCAGCAATTGTTTTCATTTCTTTCATATCAGCAGTATCGGAAGGGGATTTGTCAAAAACACCGAGGTTAACCGGTTTACCTGCAACAAGCGCCCATAGCTGGTATTGATGGTACTGGTCGTTTTTTGGCATTTTCATGGTAACCATGTCCAGCATTACCTTCTTTTTAACCGGGCTCCAGGCTACGGTAATACCAATATCAGGAACCAAGCCGGTAGGTTTTAACCGCAATACCTTAAAAGTAGTATCGCGAAATACACCTAATTGCCTGTCCATTAAATTAACCCTTTTGCTAAAGTGTTGATTTTGACTTGCCAATACAGCTAATTGTGTGTTTGACTGCTGCAATTGGCTATGCATGTTATATAATGCGAAGATGCATCCTATCAACAAAATCACAGCAGCGGCAAAGGCATATTTATAAAAATTACCTGTTTGTGCAGCCGGTATAGTAATTGCGTTATTAGTTGTTCCTGATTGTTTTTTAGAGGTAAATGTTCGGTCGTCCCCAAGATTGGTTAATAAACTATTTAAAATTTTGCTACGTTGATTTACCGGGGGGCTAACCGCATTGGCATGGGCATATAATTCCATCGCTTCTTCAATTTCATCCACCTCAGCCCTTATAACAGGATGATCTGAGATCATTTGTTCAACCTGTAACCTTTCGTCCGGGGTAACATCCCCTAAAACGTAAAGTTCAAGTATGCCTGTTTCTATATATGCTTTTACTACGTCCACTTTATCTTCGTCTTTCAATTAAAATGTTTCCTGAGTTGTTGAATAGCCATTCTTAAACGGGTTTTAATGGTACCAAGTGGTATGCCTAATTTCTCGGCCGCCTCTACATGTGTATATCCTTTAAAGTAAACCAGGTCAAGAATAGATTTTTGTTCGGGATTCAGTGTTTCTACTAATTCCTTAATATCCAGTAGTTCAGGTTTGTAAACTGTGTTTTTTTGTTCGTCTATGAAAGTTACGTTATTTTCAAGTTCGCGGTTTTTATTTTGGTTCTTAAAATCTTTAGATCTTATTTTATCTATAGACAGGTTTCTTGCAATATTCACCATCCAGGTAAATAAGCGTCCTTTTTCGGTACTGTAGCTTGAAAAGCTATGCCATATTTTTACAAAGGTTTCCTGTAAAACATCCTCGGCCACATGTTCATCAATAACTATCCTGGAAATTACGCCGAATAGTGACGAAGCGTACATATCGTACAAGGTTTCAACGGCTATTTTTTCGCGATTGCGCAAAGCAAGAACAAGCTCTTCTTCTGAAATGGATATTTTGGTTTTTTTACTCAAAAGGGGATCTTCTAACTCAATTGGGGTGAATGTATTAAGCAATTGTCAAATTTCAAACAAGTGTTTTTCAGCATGATAGGATGAACGAACCAGTGGTCCGCTTTCTACATATCTAAAACCCTTGTCGAGCCCAATTTGTTTGTAAAAATTAAATTGATCCGGATGTATCCAATCAATCACCGGGTGATGATTGCGTGTTGGTTGCAAGTATTGCCCTAAAGTAAGTATCTGAACGCCCGCTTGCAGCAAATCGTCCATGGCTTCCAAAACATCTTCTTCCTTTTCGCCCAATCCAAGCATAATGCCCGACTTAGTACGAAGACCGGCATCCGCTATATGTTTTAAACACTCAAGGCTACGGTCATATTTTGCCTGTATACGTACTTCTTTAGTTAAGCGCCTTACCGTTTCCAGGTTATGCGAAACTACTTCGGGGCGGGTTGCCAACACGCGTTCCAGGTTATCCCATATCCCTCTAAAATCAGGTAATAAAGTTTCTAATGTGGTTTGAGGGCTTTCGCGGCGTATGGCATTAATTGTTTCGGCCCATATGGTTGATCCGCCGTCTTTCA
Organism: Mucilaginibacter sp.; assembly: GCA_036398535.1. Classification (GTDB taxonomy): domain Bacteria; phylum Bacteroidota; class Bacteroidia; order Sphingobacteriales; family Sphingobacteriaceae; genus Mucilaginibacter. Next base: position 6,681 of record DASWOZ010000325.1, read on the forward strand.
GGTCGTCACGGTCAACCGATGTAATAACACAATGCTTCACCTGCATTAGTTTTACAGAATTGGCTACGCGCGCAGGTTCATCCAGTTCGACAGCCAATGGCCTGCCGGTTGCTACAGCACAAAACGAGCATGAACGGGTACAAATATTGCCCAATATCATAAAAGTAGCCGTGCCCGCACCCCAGCATTCGCCCATGTTAGGGCAGTTACCACTCTCGCAAATGGTATGCAGTTTATGTTCATCAACCAAACTGCGTACATTTGTGTACTCTTTTCCAATGGGAAGCTTTACCCTAAGCCAATCGGGCTTACGTTGCTTTTGCTCAATAGCAGGAACTACCGGTAGTTCAATCATAATACAAAAATAGATAAAAACCCCTTAACCCCCTAAAAGGAGAAACTATTATGTTAATTATATTACAGTTTGTTGATGTGGGCATATGGTAAAAATTAAATTTAGCTTAGATTTGCTATCACTAAACCTGAAATTGAACATTCAAAATACGAAATAAAATATCATGGCAACTATTGAAACTACCTACCTGGGGGGACTAAGAACAGAGGCTACCCACCTGCAATCGGGCACTAAAATTATTACCGACGCACCGGTTGATAATCATGGAAAAGGCGAAGCTTTTTCTCCAACTGATTTGCTGGCCGAGGCTTTGGCAGGCTGCATTTTAACCACTATGGGTATTGCAGCAAATACGCATGGTATTAATATAGATAATACTAAATGTGAGGTGACTAAAATTATGGCACCTAACCCACGCCGTGTGGCCGAGGTTGTTATTAATCTTAAATTTCCGGCTGAATATACCGACAAAGAGAAACAAATACTGGAGCTTGCAGCAACAACCTGCCCGGTTCATGTAAGCTTACATCCTGATGTGAAAAAAACGATTGATTTTGGCTGGTAAGCTAAATTTCACAAATTGTCCTGCTGGGTATAAAATTAGCGAAATTTTGTAGGGTTTATGACCACGCACCCCTGCATGTATGTCATTGCGAACCAGGGCAGTAACATGGAATTGAGAGGTGAAGCAAACCCGTCGCACGGTTTAAAAATGACGGGTTTGCTTCGTCGCCTCTAATGCTTACCCAGCGCAAGCTCCTCAGCAATGACATGGAGGTTAGAATAGGTTATGGGTAGCATAGAGAAAAATATTAAAGCCCTGCAAATCAGGTTTGCAAGGCTTTTTAATTCTATAACTATGATCTCTAATTTAACCAATCACGGATACTGTTTCATCAACTGATATACCACCATGTGATTGGTCTAAAACACATTCGCCATCTTTGATCAATAATAGCTGGGGCGATTCATGGTGTACCTGAAACTCCTGTGCTATCTGGTTTGATATGTCGCGGTGTTGTATAAGGTCTAAAAAATAAAGTGGTAAATTTTTTGGCAGGGCATCCCACTCTAATTCAAAGCGCTTCTTTGCCATTGAACTAATAGGGCAACGGGTGCTGTGTTTAAAAATTAAGCTGTATCCCTCTTGTTGTTTTATCTCACTTAACTGATCCGGGGATTGTAACAATGTCCAATTCATAAAATTATAAATACTTAATATTCTTATACATCATACAAAGGTACAAGGGAAACCCGTGTTAGGTTTAAGTAAAGAATAAAAATGACACTTAACTGTTAACCGCGGCTGTTGCGTGGGTAAGTGCTGTAGGCCGGGCAAAGCTTATTTGAGCAAGATGTTAAACTGCCCAATGTTAATGCGATAATTGCGATGTATATTACTTTTTTCATTTTACGTTATTGCGGCGTATACGTAATTTAATCTCTTAAAGTTTCGGCCAAATTTGCCATTTTAATAGCAGTTATTGCAGCCTCATCTCCTTTATTGCCATGCTTGCCTCCTGAGCGGTCAATGGCCTGTTGTTGGTTGTCTGTAGTTAATACGCCAAATATTACTGGTTTTGAATACTTTATGGCTACGTTACTTATGCCGTTGGCCACCGCGTTGCAAATAAAATCAAAGTGACGTGTTTCGCCTTGTATAACGCAGCCCAAACAAATTATAGCATCAAACCGGCCGGTTTTTAAAAGCAGGTCAGCTCCCGATGTTAGTTCGAAGCTTCCAGGCACCTGGTGTGTGGCAATATTTCCCTCCAAAGCTCCATAATTTATCAGGCTTTGATAGGCACCCTGATAAAGCGCGTTGGTTATTTCTGCATTCCATTCGGCAACCACAATCCCAAAACGGTAAGGTGTTGCTGATGGTATTGCTGTCCCTGAAAAATCAGATAAATTTTTAAGTTGGGTAGACATAGGTTATTTCGAATTTCGAAATTTCAATTTCGGATTTATAATAATCAATTATAACATTGACAATTAGCATTAATTAATAACCAAATTCGAAATTGAACATCCGAAATTCGAAATCAATTATAATTTAGCTTCAACGCGCGCAATATATTCGTCTATACTTTGTGCCTCGGCACTTTCAGGATAGTCGGTTTTTAATGATTTATAAGTATCGGCTGCCGATTTATTATCATTTTGAGTTTCATAAACTAAACCCAGCTTTTTCAAATATATAGGCGAAAGAAACTTGTTTTTTGATTTATCGATAGCCTTTTTAAAATAGGTTATTGCCTTGTCATATTCTTTTAACTCCACATACGCATCTGCAGTATTACCGTATGCTTCGGCAGCTATCATGCTGTCGTCGCCCCGGTATTCCGTAAAGTTTTCAATAGCTTTACGATATTCGCCTTTGTTTAAATAAGCTACGCCTAAATAAAAGTAAGCAATATTAGCTGCTTTGGTATTGCTGTATTCATCAACTATTTTTTCAAACCCCGGATAGCCCGCGTCACCTTTTATGGCTTTGTCCCAGTCTTTTTTTGCCCAAAAATCCTGCGCAACATACATTTGGTTTGCAGCTTTAGCTTCACGTGGTCCAAGATATAATTTTTGATAAATTATATAAATAATAACCATGGCCACAATAGCCAAGCCTATAAACAATAGGCTTTTTTGATTTTCGCGCACAAATTTGCCGGTCTGTCCAAAGTCGTCATTTAACACAATATTGGAATTCGCTGGGGTTTTTGACATTTTTATTCTAAAATTAAGTTTGCAAAACTACGTTTTTTAAAAAGTTTTAACAATACCTTTTTATTTTAATAATAGCCCCCGGTTTTTTAATGTGCCTGATACTAAAAAGCACCGCCGTAAAGTGCTAAATTTGGCGCGGACAGAATCAGGAATTAAAATTAAAGTGCCAAGGTTATTGGCAATAATAAGCGGGTATTGCTTTTCTTGAATTTTGATTCCTGCATCCTGACCCTTGATCCAAATTAATGTATTTAAAACAGCTATCCGTTATTAATTTTAAAAACTATACCGATGCCGAATTGACATTTAGCGAAGGTGTAAACGCGTTTGTGGGTAATAATGGCGCGGGGAAAACTAATTTACTGGATGCTATACATTACCTGTCATTATGTAAAAGTTATTTTAACCCTATTGATAGTCAGCAGATAAAACAGGGTGCCGATTTTTTTATTATTACAGGTGCTTTTGATAGAAACGACCAGCCTGAAAATATAGCCTGTTCGGTTAAACGGAATCAAAAGAAACAATTTAAACGGAATAAAAAAGATTATCAGCGGCTTGCAGACCATATAGGGTTGTTGCCGTTGGTAATGGTTTCGCCTTATGATATTAGTATTATTATTGAAGGCAGCGATGAGCGGCGAAAGTTTATTGATAATGTAATATCGCAAACGGATAATCATTACCTGGATGAGCTGATAACCTATAATAAGGTATTAGCTAATAGAAACGCGCTTTTAAAATCAATTGCTGATACAGGTAAATATGACCCCGCCTTGCTGGAAATATTAGATGAGCAGTTGATAGTTTCGGGCAGCCGCATATTTGAAAAACGCAAGGCTTTTATGACCGATTTTACGGCTATATTTAATATACATTATCAATTTTTAAGTGATAATGCCGAAAAGGTAGAGTTAACTTATGAGTCGCAATTATTGGCGGACGATTTTGCAAGCTTATTAAAAAAAAGTGTGGAAAAGGACAGGGTATTGGAACGAACCACGGTAGGGATACACAAAGATGATCTGCAATTTGTTATTCATGGTATGCCCATGAAAAAGTTTGGCTCACAGGGGCAGCAAAAATCATTTTTAATTGCTCTAAAACTGGCCCAATACAATTTTTTAACCCGGCAAAAAGGTTTTAAACCTTTGTTATTATTGGATGATATTTTTGATAAATTGGATGATCAACGGGTTACAAAGCTAATGCAGATGGTGTCAGACAATAATTTTGGACAGGTGTTTATTACCGATACAAGTGCCGGCCGGGTAGAAGGTATATTTAATAAAATAGATGTACCTGTTAAATTATTTAAGGTAAAGGAGGGCGAAATAAATGCGCAGTAATGATAAATCGCTAAAAGAGGCTATTGAGCAAATGCTGCAGGTTTATAAAATAAAACGCAGGTATGACGAAACCGGCATAATAGCGGCCTGGCCTGATCTGGTTGGAAAATCAGTAGCTAACCGCACCAAAGAGTTATTTATACATGATAAAAAGTTGTTTTTGCGTATTGAATCGTCCGTTATAAAAAACGAACTGATATTAATGCGTACACAAATAATTAATAAGATTAATGAAGATGCTAAAGGAATATTAATTGAAGATATTATTTTTCTTTAGTCTTAAATGACGATGATGAGGTTTAACATAAAAATCATCGCGAATAATAGAATACCCCAATAATGTAACTCCGGGGGTTAAAAATGCCAATTGTACTTCTGGTGGGTGATGAATAAAAAATAACGTATGCACCAACATTACGCATATAACTACAACGGCATAGGTTAAATATTTAAGCGTAATTTTCATTGTTGTTGTTAGTGCTCCTGTTGTTTTTAGTTATTATTGAGGGGCATATACCTTGATATAAAGGTATTGACTTATATTGTAATTAGCAAGTGATAAAAAGTAAAGTTTTACAACCGCTTAAATTGCAATAATTCATTGCAGTTTAAGCGGTTGATTTTTTTAAAACCTTTCAAATGCGGAGAAAAAGAAATTTCCTTCAATTTGAGCGTTCTCGTCAGAATCAGAGCCATGCACAGCATTGGCATCAATTGATTTGGCAAATAAATTACGGATTGTTCCCGGTTCTGCTTTTGAAGGATCAGTAGCGCCAATTAATTTACGGCATACTTGCGCTAAAAATGACCCAATAATATAATATGAATATCATTATTTAAGTATCACCCTTTCATATTTATCTTCATGAATGTTATGTGGATGAATACTTAAATATATTCCGAAAATACATTCGTCTAAATATGGTTTTCTTTTATTTTTTTTACTAATATCTTCTAAGTGTGGTAATTGATAATAAAGCATTGACATATCTAATTGCTCATAATCAGTATCAAACTGCTTCATTAACTCTCTAATATAATTAAAAAGTAAGGTTTCTTTTTCTGTAGTCGGATTACTTTTAATAAGCCGTTTATTGCTTTCAGCTACCAAATTGTCGAAATACAAGCTATATACGGGTGCAATTACACTTATTTTCAATATTAACTGCATAGGTTGATAGCTGTTTCCATTATCTTTTAAATATTCTCCTGTTTGAAAAACAGCAATAAATGATGGGTTAACTTCGGGTAATAAGATGAATTCAGAAACTTCAATATTAAAATTATTTTTAATGTTTGTTAATAGCAATTTCCATTGCTCCTGATTGGCATTAGCTTGAGTGCATACTTTGGCAAGATTAATAAATAATGCATGGCTACGTAATTCAGCGCTGGCCAAATTTACATTGGGAGGATAATACCTATCAACAATTTTAATTAGTTCTATTATTTCCATCAATGGCTATTGACAATTATTATTAGCGTAAGTTATTATAGGCACACCTGGAGTAATTGCATTTTGCACTTGAACAGGTAAATTAAATACAGCAGAAAGTTGCGCCTGAACAAGGCTAGCAAATTCTTGCGAATACGTGATTTGAGCTCCTGCACTGAGGAAAAAGTCAACGCCATGTGTATTAGCTATAGTTGCTTCAGCTGATGCCATAGCTAATGCTGTTGCATTTTGGGCTTGTTGTACACTAATATAACTAGGCATACCTATTTGTACATTAAAAGTAATAAATTTTGTACCAAACACATTATCTTTAATACCCATTGTATAACCCTGAACTGCGACAGCCATGTAATTACTGGTAATATTTTGAAATTTTAGTGCACATGGTTTGACCGGATTATTATCTAACAGGCTATCGTCGGGCATCGAACAATACGATGGATCACCCATACCACCATCCCCAATATCATTAACAGTTAAACGCGGAATTGAATTTTGATTGGGCGGGATACCTCCACCACCGCCATTACCGGGATCGCCAGAGGTAGAACATGGAGATGGAGTAGTCCCGCTGCTACCGGGATCATCAGGGCTGTTGCCAGGGCCGGAATCACCAGTACCAGTGCTTCCACCCCCTCCACCACAAAAATCACAAGTACTATCAAGATATTGTTCAGTTATAGACCCACCGCCATAGGTAACCTGGTACCAGTCTGTACATATCCAACTGTTTACCTGTTTAACACTATTAATTTTTGTATTTATATTATTAGCGACATCACATGGAGAAAGTGTTTTTAAACTTGCTGTGGCCATGCTCTGAGCGACTGGCGGGGCAAGCAAAATTCCATTATTATAAGCATATGCACGAACAAATTTTCCGTTTGGTGTTGAATATACTACCAACCCGGTAAAAGTACCGTCGCGGTGGCGATAGGTGTTTTTAGCCAGCTTGGTTGGGTCGCCTGCGATATAGCTGGCATTAGCCATAATGGTCATAACAAACGCCTGGTTGGTTTTGCTGTCATTTAAAATAATAAATGATGTTTTAGTGTTTTCCTTAGTATAAGCAAATGCACCTGTATTATTGTTTTTCAGGGCTATCTGTATTTTGTTTGAAGGATCCATAGGTAATTCAATTACCGATTTACCTAATCGCCTGTAGGTTACACTATGTTCCCAATCGGGCTTAATATGCTGGCTATAGTCGTATACACCACCCGATGAATTAACACTTAAAGTTGTTAGCGTACCGCTGCCAGCGGTTATAACCGGGTAAGTTTTTTCATACCAATTTTTAGCCAGGTTAACCGAATCGGAAAGGGCTTGCTGCTGCCCCAGCCGGGCATCCTTTCGGCAACTGTTAATAATAAATACCGCGCCTGCCAGCAATATGACTATGCCCAGCCTCGCGGTTACTTTGTTGAGGTAACGTTGTTTCATAAAAGTTATAAGGTTTAGTTAATTACTAAACTATCAATTAAACTTATAAAAACAATACGTATAACTACGCATTTTCGAAAATGCGTATAAACCCGAATCTTAACTGAAGTTGCTTTAAATTAACTATTAGTATTGAGGCTTAGCGGAAAGAAAATGCTTACATATAAAAGCCTCACCTAAACCGCTATTGAAGAGATTTAAATGAGGCAATGTAAATTATTGAATATAAATCGCGCGTATCGCGTATGCAATCTATATTTTGTTAGAACCGCTCAAATGCTGAGAAAAAGAAATTTCCTTCAATTTCAGCATTCTCGTCAGAATCAGAGCCATGCACAGCATTGGCATCAATTGATTTGGCAAATAAATTACGGATTGTTCCCGGTTCTGCTTTTGAAGGATCAGTAGCGCCAATTAATTTGCGGTAATCTTCAATTGCATTGTCTTTTTCTAAAATAGCGGCAACAATAGGGCCTGATGACATAAAAGAAACCAGGTCATTATAAAAAGGGCGATCTTTATGTACGCTATAAAATTCGCCGGCTTTTTCAGCGCTCAGCGCAGTATATTTCAGCGCGATTATTTTAAAACCGCTTTTTGTAATTTTATCTAAAATTCCGCCGATGTGGCCATTAGCAACAGCATCGGGTTTAATCATTGTAAATGTTTTATTGTTTTCCATCGTTCCTCTTGAATGCGCAAAAGTAGCTTTTTGCACTTGAATCATAAAGCTTTTTTCATTATATATGATGGTTTGTGTTTAATTTATTTAGCTTTGCAACTCGTTTTTAAAAATTGAATGTTAGATATTGCCTCGCTTGTAAGCCTTTTAGCGCAACCCCAAAAAATAGTAATTACTACCCATCATAAACCTGATGGCGATGCTATGGGGTCATCATTAGGGTTGTATAATTATTTGATACAACAGGGGCACCATGCAAAGGTTATTGCCCCTACAGACTATCCTGATTTTTTAAGTTGGATGCCAGGCAATGCTGACGTAATTATTTATACAGAACATACCCAGGAATCTGCCGATCTAATTGCTGATGCCGAAATTATATTTTGCCTTGATTTTAATGCGTTGAACCGTATTAATGAAATGGGCGAACTGGTAAGGGCAAGCAAGGCTTTTAAAGTAATGATAGATCATCATTTGGAGCCTGAAGATTTTGATGATTACCGCTTTTGGGATATTAGTGCCTGCGCCACAGCCCAGTTAGTATATGATTTTATTGTTAATGTACTTAATAATAAAAAACTGGTTAATGCGGATGTGGCCACCTGCTTGTATACAGGTATAATGACAGATTCCGCTTCATTCAGACTGCCAAATACAACGGCGGCAGTACACCGTACCGTGGCCGATTTAATTGATGCCGGTGCAGTAAACTGGCGCATACATGAGTTGGTTTATAACAGCGCGTCTGAAAATCGCCTTCGGTTTTTGGGCCATTGTTTAACTAACTGCCTGGAAATTTTGCCTGAATATAATACAGCTATTATAGCCGTTAATAAACAAGATCTGGATAAATATGATGTAAATACCGGCGATACAGAAGGTATTGTTAATTATGCTTTAGCTATCAGCACCATACGTTTAGCTGCATTTATTGTAGAGCGTAAGGATAAAGTGAAACTTTCTTTGCGCTCAAAAGGCGAATTTCCTGCAAATGACATTTGTAAAAAGTATTTTAGCGGCGGCGGTCATCGTAATGCCGCCGGGGGGCAGTCTACAGATAGCCTGCAGGAGGTTATCAATCAATTTAAATTAATTTTACCTGAATATAAAAAACTATTAATACAATAAAATGAAAAAAAACATAATGTTCTTAGCGCTTGCAGCCATAGGATTAGCAAGTTGTAATGGCGGATTTAAAAAGGGCAATAATGGCTTGTTATACAATATACATGTAGATAAAAGCGGCCCAAATATTAAACCAGGCGATTTTATAAGTGTAAGCCTGATTGCAAAAAATGATGCGGATTCTGTATTGTTCAGCACTTATGAAGCAGGTCATCCGGTACAAACACTGGTACAACCATCACCAATGAAAGGTGATGTTACCGATGGTTTACAATTGTTAAGCGAAGGCGATAGCGCGACCATTAAAATTTTGGTTGACTCACAAAGATCACGTAAACCGGTAGGTTTTAAAGGCAAATATGTGGTGTATGATATTAAAGTTGAAAAAGTAATTGCAAAAGGTAAGTTAACTGACCAGGTTTTTCAGGGTAACGTTACCAGTTACCTTAAAGCCCAGGGCGATGTATATAAAGCGCAGGAACCTGCAAAAATTAAAAAATACATTGCTGATAATAAGTTGAATGTTACCCAAACAAGTACCGGTTTAAGTTATGTAATTTCTAAACCAGGTACAGGCCCTTTACCTGTTACAGGTGATACAGTGGCTGTAAATTATGTTGGGAAACTACTTAATGGGAAAGTTTTTGATACCAATATTAAAGAAGAAGCTGTAAAAGCTAAAACTTATAATTCAGCAATTCCTTATCAGCCAATTCGTTTTCCTGTTGGTCAAAGCAAAGTTATCCCGGGTTGGGATCAGGGATTGATGTTATTAAGTAAAGGAGCTAAAGCAACATTTATCATCCCATCTGATCTGGCTTACCGCGATCAGGGTAATGGCCCGATAGGCCCTTTTACACCGCTTGTTTTTGAAGTAGAACTGGTAGGTATTACCCCCGTTAATCCAAACGCGCCAAAACCGGCAGCTCCGCAGTTAACATTGCCGCAGCCGCCAACTAAAAAATAATCATTAAACATATAGCCTTTCCGTTCACCGGGAGGGCTTTTTAATTATGAAAAAATACATTTTATACCTTGCAGTTAGTGCATTAGCGGTTAGTGCCAATGCCCAGGGCACTTTTCAGCGTTCCTCAAAAGGTACCGAGTATCAAAATTTCACCAATAATCCCGGTGTTAAAATAAAGCTTAGCGATATTGTGACTTTTAATGCTGTTCAAAAAACAGGTAAGGATTCTATACTTTTTAGCACTTACAAAGCAGGTGCGCCATTACAGGCACAGATTCAGGAATCCGGCGATCTGATGGACATTTTTCCATTGTTGACATTAAAAGATAGTGTTCTGGTTAGGGTTCAAACTGATTCCATCTTTAAAAATAACGAACAGCAGCGCCCGGCATTTTTGCCCAAAGGCAGCTACATGTTCTTTACTTTAAAGGTTGAGCGTATCCAATCGTTAGAGGAAGCTATAGCCGAACGGAAAAACTTGGTAGATAAATATTCTGCCAATGAAGCGGCTAATGCAGATAAATATATTGCCGAACATAAATTGATATTAAAAACTACGCTTACGGGTTTAAAATACCGGATAACCAAACCCTCAGCAAGCTTACGCAAGCCCTTAAAAGGTGATACAGTGCTGGTAAATTATACCGGCCGTACTTTAGATGGAAAGGTATTTGATTCAAGTGTGGAAGCCGTTGCCAAGGCATCAGGCCTGCAACAACCGGGACGCAAATACGAGCCTATAAAATTTGTAGTTGGCCAAAGTGAGGTAATCCCCGGCTGGGATGAAGGCTTACTATTACTGAATGAGGGCTCAAAAGCTGAATTTGTTATCCCTTCAAAACTGGCTTATGGCGAAAAAGGTGCAGGCGAAGATATTCAACCTTTTAGCACTTTGTTGTTTGATGTAGAGCTGGTAAAGGTAAAACCGCCTAAACATGCTTTGGCAACACCGGCTGCTAAAAAACCTTTGGCTAAAAAGCCGGGTGTTGCAGCTAAGAAAAAGAACTAAGTAATTTTATTGCCATATTCAATGCCGGATGATAATCACTTTATTATCCGGCATTTTTGTTATTAGGCTTATTCAACATTCTACCTTAATTTTGCGGCATGATTTTAACAGATACCCACACCCATTTATATTATCAAACCGATTTAGAAAAGCGCGGCGAATTGATGCAGCGTTGTGCGGATAATCATGTGGATCGTTTGTTTTTGCCTAATGTGGATGTGGCCTCTGTTGCACAGATGTTTGATTTAACGCAGGCCTATCCGGATAATTGTTTTCCTATGTTAGGTTTGCATCCATGCTCGGTAAAAGAAGATTGGGAACAAGTTTTAGCAACCATCAGGCAAGCGGGCGAGGGGCGTACCATATATGCCATTGGCGAAATTGGGATTGACCTGTATTGGGATAAAACCACTTTGCCCGAGCAAATTCAAGCCTTTAAAACTCAAATAGCGTGGGCCAAAAGTTTAAAGCTGCCTATTGTAATTCATTGCCGTGAGGCGTTTGATGAAGTATTTGCTGTATTAGAGGAGGAGCAAGGCGAAGACCTGCACGGTATACTCCATTGTTTTACCGGCACGCTTGAGCAGGCTAAAAAAACTATCGACCTGGGTTTTTATTTAGGGATTGGCGGGGTTGTTACCTATAAAAATGGCGGTCTGGATAAAATTTTACCTCAAATTGATCTAAGCCATATCGTTTTAGAAACAGATTCTCCGTATCTTTCGCCCGTTCCGCACCGGGGTAAGCCTAATGAAAGTTCTTATTTGGTATACATTGCTCAAAAGGTTGCCGACCTTTATCAGGCCGATCTGCAAGCAATAGCTAACATAACAACAGAAAATTCAAAGCGCATATTCGGCGTATAACAACGTAATTATTAAAGCATATTTTTACCAGATACAAACCTTATGAGCCAAATACTGATCATTTATACCGGTGGGACTATAGGTATGATGACCGACCCGGTTACTAAGGTGCTCAAGCCCATCAATTTTGAGCAGATAATGGATAATGTACCCGAGTTAGAAAAACTTAACTGTAAGATCAAGGTACATTCTTTCGAAGAAATCATTGACTCATCTAACATGAACCCGGCTATTTGGAGCCAGCTTGCCGGCCTTATTGAAAGTAATTATGATACGGTTGATGGTTTTGTGATTCTGCATGGATCAGATACCATGGCTTTCACCGCATCGGCCATGAGCTTTATGCTGGAGAATTTGGCAAAGCCTGTAATTTTTACCGGGTCACAATTGCCTATCAGCGCTATACGTACTGATGCTAAGGAAAACCTGATGACGGCCATTGAAATAGCCAACGCCAAAAAGAATGACCGCGCACGCGTGCCCGAAGTGTGTATTTATTTTGATTATAAGCTGTTTAGAGGTAACCGGGCGTTCAAATATAATTCGTCAAAGTTCGAGGCGTTCAGATCGCCCAATTACCCTATACTGGCCGAATCTGGTGTGCATTTACGGTTTAGTGTGAATGATATTCGTCAGCCGGGCGATGCCCCCCTTATTGTACATAAAAATTTAACCGGCGAAGTTGCCGTGCTTAAACTATATCCCGGCATTAGCCCCAAGGTGGTTGAAACTATTTTATCAACCGATGTACGCGGCATCATTATGGAAACCTTTGGCGCGGGCAATACTACTACCGACCAATGGTTTATTGACTTGTTGAAAAATGCGGTAGATAGCGGCAAAGTAATCCTGGATATTTCGCAATGCAAGGTAGGTACGGTTGAGCTGGGCCGGTATGAAACCAGTAAGCAGCTAAAAGATGTGGGCATAGCTAACGGATATGATATGACCTATGAGTCTGCCGTTACTAAAATGATGCATCTGTTGGGCCAGTTAAAAGATCCGCTGGAAGTAAAGCATTACCTGGAAACCGACCTGCGCGGTGAGATTACGGTATCTTAATACATATGCGGAATTAATTCAGCGCAATTATTTATCTCCTGAATTTTTTATTACCCGCTTTTGATCTGTAATTATTTCGGCAGATTTTAAGCTGTCTGTAGAAATAGCAATCACTATTTTTACCTGTTGCAACGCCGCACTTGTCTTTTTCCAGTTTGAAGCATCTTTTTGCGCGATAGTTGTGGTATCAGCCTTGTTGTAAAATTCAATAATATTTTGTTTTAATGGCGCAGTGAGATAGCTGAATTTATTTTCCTGCAATTTAATCAGTAACTGCCCATAAGAATCATCTGATAATTCATATTCTTCTGGCGTTGTTAATTTACCCGTGTCAAAATCAACATTGGGCAAATTTATATGCTCATAATTCAAATGGGTAAGGGCATCTTTATAATGATCCATTACCGTATCAAAGCTTTTAATAAATTGTTTTTCTCCTTCGGGGCCAACCTCCTTAAATCTAAATGTTTTTAATGGGCCAACCTTGGGCAATATGGTGATTAAAAAAGCAATCATTCGTTCTTTAAATTTTGGCTTATCATGGTCATGGCCGTATGCTTCGTAATACCGTTTACGATGCATTTTATAATGAAATTTGCGGGCAGTAATTCCCGGTTGCATTTCTTTGATCTCCTTCTTTTTTAAAACCCACGCGCTGCGGGTAACTGTAGGCATTAAACTGTTTACCGCCCACCTGAAGTTGGATACAGAATGGTCTATATTGCCGAAAACATCGTTAATATCCTGTCCATAAGTTTTAAAAAAAGCCCTTTCTAATACAGGTACAGACACATTAAAGCCAATAAAATCATGAAATGCCTGTGATGCATAATTACCACGTGCTAACTGCAATACATCAAAGGCTATTTCAATGCGGCTATGTGAAGTATGATCTTCTTCGTACGTTACCACGTTGCCATATTTTTTACCCACTGCAGGATAAACCATAGGCACAACTATATTAGTGCCTATAGCATGCCCGTAAGAGTCGGCCATGTAATGACATAAGGCGCCTAAAGCATAGGCGTATTCGTTAATGTTTTGTGATTCTGACAGCAGGTTTTCAACAAAATCGCCTGTACGTACATAATGTATTAAGTTGGTAAAATAAACGCTGCCATAAGGCGAATAACCAATATCTGTCATTAAAGTGCCTCCATAAGCATAGGAATGCGCCATCTTCAAGTCGGCATCATTAGCTTTTGGAAACTTCTTTTTTAATAACGGCTGAAGATATTTTTCCCAACTGGCATCAATAATGGCTTCGTGGGTTAAAATGGAATAAGCACCAGAAGTTGCAGGTAAAAACAATGCCAATAACAAAAGCATCCACAACCTCCTATTTAAAAATGTAAACTGCATCTTATATTTAGGATAAGGTTAATGTTAAAGCATTAAACAGAAGAATTGTTTTGCCCCGATAAAAACGTCATTGCGGAGAGGCCCCGCAATGACGCATGGGAGAGAATTAGTTTACCAAACCTTCACGCGGTCTTTTTCGGCTATGTACATTTTATCACCCGGTTTAATATCAAAGGCTTTATAAAAACCGGGATTGTTGGCTACCGGGCCAATAACACGATACATGGGAGGCGAGTGTGGATCGGTATTAATCCGCATACGTGTGTATTCATCCGTCTTTTTTGAGCGCCATACTTGCGCGCATGCCAAAAAGAAACGTTGGTCAGGTGTAAAGCTATCAATCTTTTGATCACTTTTACCTTCAGGCGTGTTTTTAAATGCTTCGTATGCAATGGCCAATCCGCCAACATCGGCTAAGTTTTCTCCCTGTGTAAGGGCGCCATTAATGTGTACATTGTTTAATACGGTAAATTTATTGTATTGGTCAATCACTACCTGCACACGCTTTTTAAAGCCTGCTGCATCAGCAGGTGTCCACCAATCTTTCAAATTACCATCCTTGTCATATTGCCTGCCCTGGTCGTCAAAGCCATGGGTCATTTCGTGGCCAATTACCCAGCCTATGGCACCATAGTTAATGGCATCATCGGCATTTTTATCAAAAAAGGGATACTGCAATATGCCTGCTGGGAACACGATCTCATTAAAGGTAGGGTTGTAATAAGCATTTACAGTTGGCGGTGTCATGATCCATTCGGTACGGTCAACCGGCTTATTCACCTTTTTTATCATTTCTTTATAATCATGCCTGGCTATTGATACCAAATTGTCATAAAAAGCATCCTTGCTGATTTGTACATCATCATAGTTCTTCCACTTATCAGGATAGCCTATTTTTTTTACAAAGGCATTTAGCTTTTCTACGGCTCTTTTTTTAGTTTCCGGGCTCATCCAATCCAGGTTTTCAATACGTTTATGGTACACGCTTTGCAGGTTATTAACCAAATCGAGCATGCGTTTTTTAGCTTCCGGTGTAAAATATTTTTCTACATAAAGCTGGCCAAGCAATTCGCCTAAGCCGCCGTCAATACGGGTAACAATAGTTTTCCAGCGTTCTTTTTGCGCTTTTTGCCCGTTTAGTGTTTTGCCAAAAAAATCAAAATTAGCATCTCTAAAGTTTTTGCTTAGTGAAGGTGCCGCGTTATTTAAAGCGCCAAAAGTCGCATAGTCCTTCCAAACGGCAATAGGTTGTGTTTTTAACAAACTATCTAAAGCCTTATAATAACCAGGCTGGCCAACTAAAATGGTATCTGTTTTAAAACCCATATGTTTAAATACATCAGCAAGGTCAATATCCGGTACTTGTTTTTGCATATCGGTTACCGCAAATTTGTTGTAATTTTTTACCGGATCGCGCAGCTCGGTAGGTGTTAAGTGCGATTGGGCTATTTGGGTTTCCAACTTCAAAATGCCATCAGCTTTTGCGGCGGCAGTTTTGGCGTCAGTACAATTCAAAACAAATAGTTTAGTGATGTACTTTACATATTCATCACGTATTTTTTTTGAGGCGGAATCTGTTTTTATATAATAACCTTTTTCGGGCAGCGTTAAACCTGTCTGGTCAAAATGAGCCGCATTCTTGCTGCTTATCTTGTCGTCAGATGATACATAAAATCCGAATAAAAATCCATTACCATCTTTATATCCGTCGGCAGCCAATTTTACCAACTCTTTATAATCATTGACCGCGTTAATTTTTGCGAGTATTGGCTTCACAGGTTCACTGCCTAATTTTTCGATGGTTACGGTGTCCATACCGCTTTTGTACAGGTCGCCTACTTTTTGTTCCTTGCTCCCTGCCAAATTATCCTTAGCCGATACATCGTCTAAAATATGATGCAGTTCTTTTTGATTATCATTAAACAACATGTTCCCTAAACCCCAACCGCTTTCGCTCGCCGGTATTTTGGTGTCTTTTATCCATTTACCATTAGCATACAAAAAGAAATTTTCACCGGGTTTAACGGTAGTGTCCATGCCGCTTTTATCAAAAAACACGGTACGCGCAGGCACATTTGCTGCTGCATCTTTCGACTTATTGTTACAAGCAGTTACTACTAAAGCAGCACCTGTGAGCCATATCCAATTTGCTAATTTCATTGTGAGTTTAATTTAGATAAGTAAATATACTGATTACAAACACATTACATAATTAGTTAGCAAAAACAAAGGCTTACAGATCATCTATAAGCCTTTGTTTTGTCTACTAAAGGAGGTTATTACCAAACATTCACCCTGTCTTTTTCGGCTACATACATTTTATCGCCCGGTTTAATGCCGAAGGCTTCATAAAATGCCGCGCTGCTTGAAACCGGCCCGTTGGTACGGTACATATCCGGCGAATGGGGATCCACATTAATATACATGCGTGTCAACTCATCCGAGTTTTTTGAACGCCATATTTGTGCGACTGAAAGGAAGAAACGCTGATCGGGCGTAAAGCCATCTATTTTGGTATTGCTTTT
>DASWOZ010000326.1:0-2006 GCA_036398535.1 Mucilaginibacter sp.
CGGTACACAATCCTTACATACCAATGGTTATGACGAGGCGCTATCTTTACCAACAGAAACAGCAGCAAAGATCGCCTTACGCACCCAACAAATCATCGCGTTTGAAAGCGGAGTGACTGATACAGTTGACCCATTGGCGGGTTCTTACTTTATAGAAGCCCTGACGGATGAGATAGAAAAGGCGGCCCAATTATATATTGATAAAATTGATGCCATTGGCGGTGCCGTAAAAGCCATAGAACAGGATTATATGCAGCAGGAAATTGCAGCTTCGGCCTATCAATACCAGCAGGAAATTGAAACCGGCGAAAAAATAGTAGTGGGCGTTAATAAATTCATACAGGAGGCGCAGCCGCAAGGTAAGGTATTCAGGGTGGATGATTCCATCCGCAAAATGCAAATTGAAAAAATTACCGCTTTAAAAGCCATGCGGGACAATCAACAGGTTAATGCCTGCCTGCAGCAGCTTAAAGCCGCAGCCGCCACAACAGCTAATTTAATGCCTTATATACTGACCGCTGTAGAAAATTACGCCACCCTTGGCGAAATAGCCAATACTTTACGAAACGTTTTTGGTGAATATTGATAAAACAACATTTATAGTTTGCTGTTATCAATATTCTGCGTGCGAAAACAAAATTATTGGCCAACCATTTTATCAAAAAGCCCTTAATTTTAATGGAAACAAAGTATTATTCTTAAAAAGAATATTTAGTAGATTCCTCATGCGAAATATAATATTTTATATTGAATTTACATAGAAAATACCCCTGTTTAACACTAAAAATATTTTAATAAAAAGTGAAAATATAATTTTTTAATTCGCTTTTTTTCTGAATATTCGATGTTCCGTAGCAGCCTCATCGAAAGCTTCATTGGGGATTGAAAATCACTATATTAATTAATACCATATGGAAAAAACTTGTACTAACGTTTGGAATAGCTGCCTTCAAATCATAAAAGACAACATCCCGGCACAAAGCTTTAAGACCTGGTTTGAACCAATTAAAGCTTTACGCATGGAAGGAAGCGTCCTTACGATACAAGTACCAAGTTTGTTTTTTTATGAGTGGCTGGAAGAACATTATGTTGGCCTGCTGCGTAAAACCATAAAAAAACAATTAGGCGATGATGGACGTTTAGAGTATAATATTGTTGTAGAGCAATCATCATCAAGCAAACCTTATACAACCAACATGCCTTCAAACGGAAATGGTGCTGAGTCAAAGAATCAATCGATGCCGATCCCTATTTCTATTAATAAGGATATTAAGAACCCGTTTGTAATACCCGGATTAAAAAAGTTGAATGTAGACCCACAACTTAACCGCAACTATACCTTTGAGAATTTTGTTGAAGGGGATTGTAACCGGTTAGCACGGTCTGCAGGTTATGCTGTAGCTGCAAAACCGGGTGGTACCTCATTTAACCCGTTAATGATATATGGTGGCGTTGGTTTGGGTAAAACCCACCTGGCACAAGCCATTGGCAATGAAATTAAACGCGCATTACCCGATAAGCTGGTACTATATGTATCATGCGAAAAGTTTACCCAGCAATTTGTTGATGCTTTAAAGCATAATAATATTAATGACTTTGTTAATTTTTACCAGGCCATTGATGTGCTGATCATGGATGATGTGCATAACTTTGCAGGTAAAGAAAAAACACAGGACTTTTTCTTCCATATCTTCAATCACCTGCACCAATCGGGTAAGCAGTTGATTATCACTTCTGATAAAGCACCTAAAGACCTGGCAGGTTTAGAGGAACGTTTATTGTCGAGATTTAAATGGGGGCTTTCTGCCGACTTGCAGATACCTGATCTGGAAACCCGTATGGCCATCCTTAAAAACAAAACCTATCAGGATGGAATTGACCTGGGCGATGATGTTATTGAGTATGTGGCGCATAATATTGATAACAATGTGCGTGAGCTGGAAGGTGCTATGGTATCTTTATTAGCACAATCAACCCTTAACCGTAAAGAGATTGACCTGAATCTG
>DASWOZ010000327.1:0-4384 GCA_036398535.1 Mucilaginibacter sp.
AAAACGGTTTTTAACATAGGTAAATGGCCCCAGCTCAATAAAACGGTTTAGTGAATTGTTATGCTCGGTACGGTTATAAACATCGCCGGGATGCAGTAGAACTGTATTTTTAAATACATAAGGGGTTACTGTTTTTTTACCGCCAACTACATTGTACCAGCGATATTTTACGGCAGAATCTAATTTTAAAGAGGTATCCCTTAAAGTATAGTGCGGATAAACATAGATGTTCCTGATCTTATAGATCCAGCGGGCTTCGTCAGGCGTGGTTTCTTTTACTTTTACAAACATATCCACCTGGTGGTTACCTGCGCTTGAGCTATCATACCGCATGATCAGATTTTCCGGAGAAAAATAATAAAAGCCCTCTTCTTTTAATTTGGCGTCAATCCGTATACGCTCGGCTTTAATAATATCTAAATTGTATTTATCACCTACTTTTAGCAGGCTTTCTTTTGCGGTTCCGGCAACTGCTGTATCCAACTCTTCATTATCCTTCGGAAATTCAATTTTACGGTAATGATAAGCCGGTCCGGTTTGTACAGTATATACCGCTTTCGCGGTCCGGTTTTTACTTAGGGTATCTCCGTTAACCTGCGCCACAAAGTAGCCTTCATTTTGCAGCCTGTTTTGTAATATGTTGCTATTTTTAGCCAGATCGACGCTGCTTGCTAAAACAGGGGGTTCGCCTAAATGCGTATTGAGGTAATGCCTTAATCCTCTTACCTTATTGGTTTTAGTTTTTTCGTAGATGTATAACTTAACACGTAACCCCAGGATGTTGCCATTGGGTTTCGGCCTTAACAAATCCTCCAACTCATCTTTCAATACTTTGGCATCGCCTTTTTTTATATTCTTATCATCAATTTTTACCTCGCCGCCAGTATACAATTTTTGGCCCGGGGGCAAAAGCTTGGTGGTACTGCAGGCGCTTGTTAAAACGACTATAAAAATAAATAGATAGCTAAGTTTGGTCATGAGTTAGTTTGATGTTTGTTTGTTTTCTTTAGGCTGATCAGCTGGCTGCGCTTCTGTTACCGTAGCATCATGTTGTTTATCAGTCTCTTTCTTTTCTTTCTTCTCTTCTTTCTGTTTCTGGTTATATTCTTTCCGCATTGCCTTTTCTTCCCTGGTCTTTTTAGCAAACAGCTCTTTAAAGCGGTTGTACTGGTAGGTTAGCGAAAAACCTAAACCGGTTTCTACTACCTGCCCTTCAACCACAATAAATTCATCTTTACGATAGGCTCGGATAACATAACGGCCATCCTGGGTTAGTTTATAATTTACAGACAGGTTACCTGCAATATCTGTTGTTTTTTGACCGGGTTGGTTTTGGCCCTCCAGGTTAAAGTTATTGCCTACGGTTACGGTTATCCGGTCATTCAAAAACTGCTTGGACAAGCCTACATTCAAATCCGTACGGTTTTGTTCAACACCGGTTGAGTAGTCGGCGCCGGAGGTTAGCCCAAAACTTAACTGTACACCACCTATCAGGTTACCCGCCAGTTTGTTTAACTGATCTGATAACAAACTGCTTACGCTATTACGGATAGCACCTGAAACAGTGGTATTGCCCCCCTGGCTTTGTAATGGGTTATCGCCTATAAAGTGGCCCAATACTAATACACCCAAAACCTGTTTGTTCATTTCGTTTTGATCTTGCCGTATTTGTGCCAGGCGGTCGTTAACGGCACTAACCACTTGTGGGGATACGGTGTAACTGCTATCCGGTAGTACAATATCAAAACTGATAGCAGGTTTTAGTAATTCATTCTTTAAGTTCAGGTTAACATTAAAAGGTAATTTTTGCTTGTACTGCGTTGCTTCCTGCGAAGTGTTATCGCCGCCTAACTGCTGTTGTACCAGGTCTATAGGCGGTACATTGGCCACATAAATAGCAGTCAGATTAATATTAGCGCTGGTTGGGTCGCCTGTCCAGGTAATAGTGCTGCCCTTCCTGAAGTTAAAGGTGCGCTTTACGGTAGCATAAGCCAGGTTGTATGATCCGCTTTCTACCACGTAAGTACCTGTCAGGTTTGTTTTGCCGCTGGCGTCAATGCCGCCATTTAAGTGAGCCTCGCCTTGTATATGTACTATATCTCCGTTGTTTTCATCAACCACAATAGTAAATTTAGCTGCCTTACTGATGTTTACGGTAGCAGTTACATCCAGCCCTTTTAAATTGGATTTTTTGAGCGAATCCAACTGTTTGGCCAATAAGATAGAATCCAGTTTCGGCGCGTTCTCATTAATTACTTCAACTACACCTTTACGGTCTTCAACACTCGGGTCATCTTCCGGCAATACAATGGTCAGATCGGTTTTATCGCCAACAGTTAAATTAGCATCGACAATTGGTTTATCCATATTGCCTTTTATGGTGGTGTTACTACTTAAATAAAGCTTGCCGTAATATAATTTATTATCGGCCTGAGTAGAATTGATCACCCTGAAATTATCCGTACGGATGTTCATGCCAAATTTAAAATCTGTATAAGTTTTGGTGTAAATAGAGCCGGATATAATTGCTTTATTATTGGTAGAATCAACCAAAGTAAAATCGTTAAAACGGATACCATAGTTATTGAACGTAATGCTTTCCTTAGGCATCGTAAAATAGGAGTTTAGCATGGCCACATTAAATCCAACCTGGTTAAAATTAATATCCCCGCGTATGGCAGGGGCGGCAGTTGTCCCCGTTATTTTTAACTGTCCGGTAATATTTCCTTTCGCGTTTCGGATGGTGCCAAAGCTAAAGCCCTCAATACTTTTCATATTGAGCGTTACTACATTCAACGATAAATCAAACCTGCCTTCGGGTGTGGTATAGTATAAACCATTCAGATCAACCTGGTTACCTTTGCCGGTAATGTTCATGGTAGCCGCGTAAGCATTTTCGGTTTGGTTATTAACTTTGAGCGTGATGTTGCCCAATGTATCACCTTTAAAGTTAAAGTCGTTTATATTTAAAGCTGAAGTAAACTTAGGCGATTTTTGGAAATCACTGATATGTGCATCACCATCAATTACACCGCCAACCTGTAAGGAATCTTGTTGAGCCAAACGGGTTAGTGTTTCGATATGGAAGTTTTTAAAATTAACCGTGATGGGCGAGTTCATTTCATTTGAGCTGCTGTTTATGCTCAACACCTGTTTGTTACTGGTGATAGAAAAATCTTTAGCCAATATGCCCTGGCTGCCAAATTGTAAGGCGTTATCCGCATTAACCGCCCATTGGGTATAATCTAATAACAGTCCGTTTTGTGAAAAGCTAAACTGATACTCATTAGGCAAAACGCTAAACACGCCTGCAATACGATAGCGCTCCTTTTTAGCTGCATCACGTACCTGTACACTGATGCTTAGTTTATTATTTTGCGCATTGCCGGATATGCTGGTGTTTAACATATCAATAGAGGAGGATACTTTTATTTCATCAACCGTTAAATTGTAATTAAGCGCGTTGCTGCCGGTGTTAATGGCCAGCTTCATATTGTTAACCACTTCGGTGCCGTAAACTACTTTTGGGACAGAGCCATTGACCGCTAATTCGCCGATTGTGCTGTTAAAGTGCCCGGTTAAAATAACAGGGTCAAGTTGTTTTAAGTCCGGAACAAATTGGGTAAGAAACGGTGTTTTTATAATTTTAGCATCAAATTTAAATTGCTGCGGCGAGTAGGTTGGTTTAGCTGCTACAGGCGTACCTGTAGTTGTTTTAGTGGTAACGGCAATTGATGTGTTGTAATATTTGTTGATCACATCCTGCATAGCTGCACCCATTTCAGTAAATTTATATTTACCCGCTAAATGCGCGGTCAAGAAAGGCGTTTTTAACCGCAGTGTGCTGCTATCTGCATTGGCAGTAGATATTAAACTAATTGAATCCAGCTTGATCCGCTGATCTTTATTCACAATTAACAAGTCGGTTGCCTGGATATTGGCATTCAAATAATCAGGGTCGGCAGTAGGTACGTTGGCAATGATCTTGCCGTGAAAGCGCATTTCGCTGGTGGTGAAATTCAGATTTTTAAGGTTAATGCTATCCACCAATAAAGTGGCATTAACCGACGGATACTTTTTATTCATGTTAGCCTTAGCATCCAGGCTAAAGTTTAAGTTAGGGTCATGCATGCTGGCTTTGGCTACATAACTGCCGTTAGTTGCGCTGCCTGTAAGTTTCAGGTTTTGATAGGTGTAGCCTTTTACATAAGCTTTTGCAACATCGCCGCTAAATTGCAGGCTGGCACTTTTAGGGTCAAGTCCGGTTCCTTTAATATTGGCACTTAACGTAATTTTACCAACCATCTGCGGCTGTTTGATTAGCGCGCCCACATTCAGATCATTCGCCTTAATATTTGCCGAATAAGTAGCACCGGTTTTGCTA
>DASWOZ010000328.1:0-6731 GCA_036398535.1 Mucilaginibacter sp.
CTGACCACATCCTGCTGAACATCCCAGCGCCAGTTACCAAAGTGTGCCAGTTCCTGGCTTTGCAGCATCAGCAGGTTAGCCTCGCTGATGATCTCTGTTTTCTGCCGGTTCTCCATAATGATCCGGAGTAAAGCTGTGGCCCTTTCCATCACTTCCATTTCTTCTTCGCCCGGAAGTTTAGGTTCCTGATAGTACATGGCCAGCGTGGCCATAACCTCACCATCGGCATCAATCACCGGGTTAGACCAACAGGCATGCAGCCCGTGCCCCAGGGCAAGTGCGCGATACTTCGCCCACCTCGGGTCGGTATCTATATCACTAACGATGACCTGTTGTTTGGTAGCAGCGGCAGTACCACAGGAGCCCTCATTTTCGCCAATCTGCAGGCCGATGATAGCCGCAATATAAGCCGGGGGCAACGAAAGCGAAATACCGCTGACAATGTGGCGGTTTTTGATTCGGTGAAAAGAGCATTGCATCTGCGGAAACAGCGCTTCCAGTCCCTGAAGATAGGTGGATAGCACATCTGGAAGGGATACTGAAAGTCCCGAATTTAACCGCAGCATATCGCGTTCCAGGCGCTCCAGCATCCTTAATCTTTCGGCAATGGTGTTGTCCAGCATGATCCCGTGTAGTAAAAACGGTTTGCCCCCCTTATAGGTAACAGAAACATTATCCTTTATCCATACCATCTGGCCGTCGGCCCGGCTCGCCCGGTATTCAAAAACGCGGCTTTTAACAGTCCCGTTTTTCAGTTCACGGTAGCCCGCGGCTACCTGTCGGTCCTCCGGATGAACACGACTCTCCCAAAAACCCTGACGGTTCAGACACTCATCTGCCGAAAAGCCTAACAGGGGTTCTACCTGGTCACTGATAAAGGTAAATTGCTGCATTTCTATATCCGCTTCCCATACGATCCCCTCGATCGATTGTAGCAGAGCGTACAACTGTTCCGGATTATTTTTCATTACAGTTTAGGTTAAATGAAAAATCTAATGCTAGATGAATAATAAAGATACAGCAACCATGCCATATTTCAAAATGCACCCAATAATTATTGGGCATGGGGTTATTTTATACGCAGGGCCCAAAGACGGTGGCGCTATGGAGACATATTTCATTGACCCGGCATTAAACTGCTACTTAATCAATGGTTAATTAAAATACAAATACGCATAATTTCTTATCCTATATTAAGTCTTTTTCTGCAAAAGCAAATTAAATTTGTCAATATCGGTCAGCCTATGAAAAAATTCAATAAATAATAGTACCTATTCTTTAACCCAAATGCATTCACAATCATGGAAAAAATCACTACACTCAAAGAACTGATCGCGCTGGCAGAAGCCGATGCAAAGAAATTTACAGAAAAAGACAACCGTGCAGCCGGGACAAGGCTACGTAAAACCATGCAGGAGATCAAACTTACCGCGCAGGAGATTCACGCGGCGGTCACCGAAAAGAAAAAAGCAAAAGCGTAAATTTAATTCAAAAAATAACAATTTTGGGGAACTCTGCTATCATTTGGCCGGGTTTATTACTAATTGTGAATTATTTCGCGTTTTTTTATGCTATTGTTACTAAACAATCTTACTAACTTAGTATAACCATCTATTCACCAAATCATAAATAACACATGGAAACAACAACTTTCTCCAAATTTACTGCCGAATTTTTCGGCACATTGGTACTGGTTTTAATGGGTTGCGGCAGCGCCGTAATCGCCGGGGCAAATGGTACAACCGGGGTTGGCTTGCTTGGTATCGCCTTTGCCTTCGGCCTGTCCGTTGTGGCTATGGCTTATGCCATCGGTCATATTTCGGGTTGTCATATCAATCCGGCTATTTCTATTGGCATGGTTATGGCCGGGCGTATGAAGGGCAGCGAAGCAATATTTTATATCATTGCGCAGATACTGGGCGCTATTGCCGGGGCGGGCATCCTGTTGCTCATCGCGTCCGGTAAAGAGGGCTATACGCTTGCTACAGATGGCCTGGGGCAAAATGGTTATGATACGGCTTCACCCGCGCATTACAATTTACTGGCCGGTTTTATTGCCGAAACGGTTTTTACCTTTATCTTTCTGCTGGTAATATTCGGTTCTACCTCAACCAAAAACATCAATGGCGGTTTTGCGGGCCTGGCCATTGGGCTTAGCCTGGTGCTGATCCACATTGTGGGTATAAAAGTTACCGGGGTGTCTGTTAACCCGGCACGCAGCATTGGCCCGGCACTATTAGTTGGCGGAACAGCGATCAGCCAGCTATGGCTTTTTATCATAGCGCCCATTTTAGGGGCTATCCTGAGTGCCATTACCTGGCGGGTATTATTGGAACGCAACTAATTAAAAACCTCAAAATCTATACGTTATGAAAGCACTGGTTTATCACGGGGAACATCACATCACTTTAGCGGATGTACCTAAACCCCAATTAGAAAAAGCGACCGATGCCATTGTCCGCATCGTTCATACAACCATTTGCGGAACTGACCTGGGTATCCTGAAAGGGAAAAATCCCGAGATCAGCTTTAACGAAATACTGCAACTCGTTGATGGTATTACACCCAAAGTGCTTTCAAAAGAACTCCGGGACCTGGAGATGCATGGGTTTATCGAAAGAAAAGTATATCCGACCATGCCGGTTACCGTGACCTATGAAACTACCCCGTATAGTGAAACACTGAACGGCATTTTGCGTGAATTAGGACAGTGGGGTGAGAAGCATAAGGAAAAAGTAAAGCAAAATATCCGCGATCAGAATGGTCGCGAAAAAGGGGCTGAAATATGATGTACTGAATTTTTAAGCGATCAGATATTCGAGAATGATTTGATATGATCCGAATATTACTAAAAAGTGCGGTTGAATGATTTTAAACAAAAAAGCGCACCTAGGTTCGCTTTTTTGTAATCTAAGTGATCCCGCTGGGATCACAGATATTTCTTTAGCTAGTTGATGATTAGCTAATTAACTTACCCTTAAAATTTACGCCCTTTATAGACACCTGCTTTTCTTGGCTGGAAAGAACTGATCTAAAGATAGGGAAATCTATTTAATGGAACAAGTATTAGGCAAGTTATACTCTTAACAATTGATCATGCTCAGCTTGTTTCGATTTCATTTGCAGAACAACAATTGAATATTATTGATACCTGTTCAGGAAATCCTGGTAAGCCAGGTGGATGCCCTCTTCCAGATCTATTTTATGTTTCCAGTCCATATTGTGCAGTTTAGATACGTCCATCAGTTTACGCGGGGTACCGTCGGGTTTGGAAGTATCGAACAAGATATCACCTTCGTAACCTATAATTTTGCCCACTAGTATTGCCAAGTCTTTAATCGACAGGTCCACACCAGTACCAATATTAATGAAGCCTGCCTGATTATAATTTTGCATCAGGTAAAAACAAGCTTCAGCTAAATCATCGGCAAATAAGAACTCACGTAATGGTGAACCCGTGCCCCATATAGTTACCGACAGAGCATTGCTTGCTTTTGCTTCATGAAACCTCCGGATAAGCGCAGGCAGTACATGTGAGTTTTGTGGATGGTAATTATCATTATAACCATACAAGTTAGTAGGCATTACCGAAATATAATTGCAGCCATATTGGGCGCGGTAAGCATCACACATTTTTATACCGGCAATTTTTGCTATAGCGTAAGGTTCGTTTGTCGGCTCCAGCAAACCGGTTAACAGGTATTCCTCCTTTAAAGGCTGCGGAGCCATTTTAGGATAGATACAGCTTGAACCCAAAAACATCAACTTTTTGACGTTATTCAAATAGGAATTATGGATCATATTGTTCTGGATCTGTAAGTTGTCATACAAAAAATCTGCACGATAGGTATTGTTGGCAACAATCCCTCCAACTTTAGCCGCAGCAAGGAAAACATAATCGGGCTTTTCAGCTGCAAAAAAATCGGTTACCTGCTGCTGATTACGCAAATCCAACTCATCAGATACCCGGGTAATAATATTAGTATACCCCTCTTTTGTTAGTTTACGATGTATAGCCGAACCCACCATACCGCGATGGCCCGCAATATATATTTTAGCCTCTATTTTCATAAGATCCATTTAATACGATTATTCAAATTGGTTTTTAATGTTATAGCCCGATTCTCTCAGCAATTTTTCTTTTCTGAATAATTCAACATCGGCGGCCACCATTTCTTTTACCAATCCCTGCAAATCATATTTTGGTTTCCAGTTCAGTTTGGTTTGCGCTTTGGTTGGGTCGCCAATCAACAAGTCAACTTCAGTTGGCCTGAAATATTTAGAATCAACAGCAACTACTTCTTTTCCTACAGCAACCTGGAAATCCGGATTAGTACAATTTATAACATAACCTTTTTCATCAACACCAGTTCCTTTAAACACAATTTCAATACCTATTTCGGCAAATGACAGACGAACGAACTCACGCACCCTTGTAGTAACACCGGTGGCAATTACATAGTCTTCAGGGGTTTCCTGTTGTAAGATCCTATACATGGCTTCCACATAATCTTTAGCATGGCCCCAATCGCGCTGGGCATCCAGGTTACCTAAAAATAGTTTATCTTTAAACCCAAACCTATTTTTGCGGTAGCGCGTGTTATTTTACGAGTTACAAAAGTTTCGCCACGCAGCGGGCTTTCGTGATTAAATAAAATACCATTGCAAGCATATATACCGTAGGCTTCCCTGTAGTTTACCGTGATCCAATATGCATACATTTTAGCTACTGCGTAAGGTGAGCGTGGGTAAAAAGGCGTAATTTCTGATTGTGGCACGGCTTGCACTAAACCATATAATTCGGAGGTAGATGCCTGGTAAATTTTTGTCTTTTTTGTAAGACCCAAAATACGGATAGCTTCCAGTAACCTTAATGTACCTATGCCATCGGCATTAGCTGTATATTCAGGGGTTTCAAAACTCACTTTTACATGCGACATGGCACCCAAATTATATATCTCATCGGGCTGTACTTGCTGTATAATACGGATCAGATTGGTTGAATCTGACAGATCGCCATAATGCAAGATAAATTTCTGATCAGCATCATGCGGATCCTGGTAAAGATGATCAATCCTATCTGTATTAAATGACGAGCTGCGTCTTTTAATACCATGCACTTCGTAACCTTTTGACAATAATAAGTCACATAAATAAGCCCCGTCTTGTCCGGTAACTCCTGTAACAAGCGCTATTTTTTTCATATATTTTAATGTTCTATAAATTTTTAACTAAATAATACTTTTATTCAATTGATAGTTTAAGCCTTTCGTCAGCCCGTTATTTTTTGTTTGCCAGTTTCGATTATCCATCTGAGTTAAGCCAAGCAATCCCGTCGATTCAATTGTCTGCAAATGAAGCAGCGGTAATTTCAAGTCCATTTTTTGATGTTAACGGTAAATCTTTGCCGATTATCTGTTTAATTTTCTGATTGCTTATAATGTAGCTTTCGGTTAGTTTATTCAAACGTTCGGTTGTTAATGGTAAATGTAACTTGTCACCTAACTTTGCAATTATCTGAATTAAGCCAGGTGATATTTTCCAGAGTTTAGGATTTTTATTTATCGAAGTCGACAGAATGCTTACTACTTCATTGGTGGATAGAGGTTCGTCGTCAGCAATGTGATAAACTCCTGAAGCAATATCATCCCCTTCAATTAATTCTTTGATGATAAAACACAAATTTTCGACACTTAGGAATGATCTTTTATTCTCAAATCCGGCTAAAGGGTAAGGGACGCCTTTTTTAACAAATTGGTAAAGCAAATTTAGATTTCCTTTATTGCCTGGCCCATGGATCATACACGGCCTTAAAATGTAGTATGACTTACCCTCTGGCAAAGGCTGGCTTTGGATGTATTGCTCAGCCATTAGCTTAGATTTGCCGTAATCAGTTTTAGGGTTGGGGGTAATATCCTCGGTGAGTATTCCATGCACACTATCTGCTGCTGCTTTTATAGAACTCATAAAAATAAACTTTTTGGCATCAGATTGTAAGAAGGCATCGTAAAGCTTTTTGGTTAACTCGAAATTGACTTCATAATACTCCTGTGGGTCAGAAACTTTTTTGAGGTCGTGGGCTTTACCGGCGAGGTGAATGATGCTTTGTACATTATTTAATAAAGCATCATTCAAAACGAGTAAATCGGTTTTTGAAAAAGGGCGAAGCTTAATTTTATTAAGATAGTCAAGTAAGTTTTTCCCCACAAAGCCTGTTGTACCAGTAATTGCAATCATATTTAATTAAACTGTGCTAGTGACTCATCGTTGATCACCTTTCGCTGCTTATCAAAAAACCATCCCCATTTATTGAAATAATAAATGGCTGAGTTAAGATATACTTTAAACAGTTTAAAGCTTTTATTTGCACCGGAGTAATATTCATGATAAACACTTACCAACGGAAAATAAATCGTTCGGTATTTTTCATGCATCCGCCGCGACAGGTCCCAGTCCTCAAAGTACATAAAAAAGTGGTCGTCATAGCCGCCTATCTCTTCAATGGCTTTTAACCTTAGTAAAGTAAAACAGCCGGAGATAACAGGAGCCCCATGTATAACACCGTCAGCCATAAATCTCAATTCGTAATTATTAATAAACTTATTGTACAAGCTCTTTGGAAACCTCATTTTACGCCAAATTATAGTAAGCGGACTTGGCAAAAGCTTGGGAAGATATTGGATGCTCCCATCTGGGTTTAATATCTGCGGCATCATCATGCCTACCTCGTA
>DASWOZ010000329.1:0-3330 GCA_036398535.1 Mucilaginibacter sp.
TAGACAGATCTGAATGAATATACCGCCCTGTTAATCCTAATGAAAAATCCTCTCCAAATTTACGGGCGAATGAAAAATCTATCGCATATTCGCTTGGCCTGTAAATTCCTTGATTATTCTGATTGGCATCTACCAGTTGTATTGATCCTAAATTAAAATAACGCAATGACGCCCCTATGGTATTACGCTCATCAACTTTATGCGCATAGCTTAGGTATGACAGGCTTACATCGGGCACCAAGTGGCGCAGCCAGGGGCTATAAGATATAGCAACCGCATCCTTATCCTCAATAAAAGCAAGTTTTGACGGGTTCCAGAAATTGGCGTTAACATCAGGCGAGAGTGCAACACCGGCATCGCCTAAAGCTCCTGAACGTGAGTCGGGCGAAATATTTAAAAACGGGACTGCTGTGGGTATGGCATTGGTACTGCTTCCATTTGTATTTACGCCGGTTTGTGCAATTGCCAATGAAGGTACTATAAGTGACAGGTAAAAAAATATATTCTTAAAGCAGGGGCACTTCATTGTTCAATTAGTCTTGTAGTCTTGTTTCAGCATATAAAGATAAACTAATTCTAATCTTTGCCTTATAAGCTGCTATAAAGTTTAAGCAAAGTATTAATAATTGTAACTCATTTAACTAATTTTTCGTTTAACGTGAAAGTGAGGTTTATTAGTTTGATGTAAGCCCGAGAGATTAGTATTTATATTCCAAATTTTTTTAAATTTACCCGTACAACAATAATGCGTAAAAATATGAAAATACTTTTTACTAATACTGCTTTAGTACTATTGAGTATTGTAGTTCTGTTAAGTAGCTGTAGTAAACGCCAAACGTCGCAAAAAACCGGCATACCCTACAATGATAAAAGCAATGGGGGATATGTTAAGTTCAGGCAAACCCATCCATCTCCCGGGCCGGGCCTTGTTGCTATTGAAGGCGGTACATTTGTATTGGGTGGTAGTGCCGATCAGGATGTACAATTTGAATATAACAACGTACGCAAACGTGTAACCATCGCCTCTTTTTATATGGATGAAACGGAAGTTTCAAACCAGGACTGGTTAGATTATCTGTCATGGATAAGACGTAATTACCCTACCGATTACGAAGTATATTACAATGCTTTGCCAGACACGTTGGTTTGGCGCAGCCCGCTATCTTATAATGAGCCTTATGTTGATAATTACCTGCGTCACCCTGCTTTTCAGGACTATCCTGTTGTTGGTGTTTCGTGGGATCAGGCACAGGATTATTGCCAGTGGCGCACAGATGTAAGCAACGAAAATATTTTAAAAGACCGCGGCCTTTTGCTAACCGATAAACAAAAAACACAAGGTAATGGCCGTGGCGCTGCTGCGGGTGCAGCCGGTGGTGCTACTGCCGCTGCCAACCAGCCATTTAATACAGATATGTACCTGAATGGCCAATACAGGGGTGCCGGAATTGATGGAAAACATATGTTACCTGATATTAGCGGCCGGCCGCAAACCGCCGCAGCCGGCAACGGTGCTGCGGCACGAGGCGGAAAACCGGTAAGGCCTGCAAGCATGGAAGATGGGATTTTAAAGCCTGGCTACCGTTTACCTTCAGAAGCGGAGTGGGAATATGCCGCTTTAGCTTTAGCCGGAAATACAGAATTTGAAAATGTTAAAGACGGCAAGGTTTACCCGTGGAATGGCTTAGGTGTGCGTTCGCCACAAAAGAAAACACGGGGCCTGATATTAGCTAACTTTAAACGCGGCCAGGGTGATAACGGCGGTGTAGGCGGATACCTGAATGACAAAGCATTTATTACAGCTCCTGTAAGATCAAATCCACCGAATGATTTTGGTTTATACAATATGGCCGGTAACGTGAACGAATGGGTACAGGACACTTATCGCCAAACTTCTTTTGAGGAAGCTGATGATTTTAACCCTTTCCGTGGTAATGAATATACCAACAAGCGTTTAGCCGACCCAACAAAAGGGCTTTATGCTAAAGACAAGTATGGCCACCCGATAAAGGACCCGGCAAAGGCTGCTAAAAAAATGACCTATGCCGAACTTGTTGCTTCGCAGCAACAAACCCCGGGTGCAGCAGGCGGCGCTGCAAACACACCTGGCGCAGCTACAGCCCAGGCTGCAAACGCGCCTAAAAATGCATTGGCAGGTAAATCTTATAATCCGGATCAAAGAGGCTTTGGTGATACCGTTAATACATCTTTGTACGGCACAACTACCTTGGTAAATGACCACTCAAAGGTTTATAAAGGCGGTTCATGGAATGATATGTCTTATTGGTTAAACCCGGCAACACGCCGCTTTATGAATGAAGACGATGTTAGTGCCGAAGTTGGTTTCCGTTGCGCTATGATATTAGTAGGCGCACCTGAAATTAACCCTTCAGGCAAGCCACACTTCAGCGTCAAAAAACCTAAAGAATTTAAATCGAAAAAATAATATAAACAGTGCATAAACAAAAAGAGCAGCCTCGATATTGAGGCTGCTCTTTTTGTTTATGCACAAAGTGTGGTTAGTTGAATTGCAATAATACCTGCCCTTTTTCCACTTTATCTCCCGGGACTATTTTAACCGATTTAACAGTTACATCATCCGGCGATTTAATAATATTTTCCATCTTCATAGCTTCCAGTATAAACAGGTTATCCCCCTTTTTTACTTCTGCGCCTTCGGCAACAAATACTTTTAGCACCATGCCGGGCATTGGGGCCTTTAACTGGCTGATCTTACTGGCTGCTAAACTGCTAAGCCCCATTTTTTCAAGCAATGCATCAAACTGATCTTTCGCGGTAACCAGGTAAATATTATTGTTAACTTTAATTTCTGCCGTTTTATCCGAATTATTAAAGTCCACTATTTCTACATTATAAGATTGCAGGTTATTAATGATATGAAATGCTGACTGATTTAACTGCCTAATGTCTGCATTGATCTTATCCCCGTTTATTGATAAATCTTCGCCGGTTTTAGCAATGGTGTAATCATACTTGTCATTTACCTTTATCTTATACATGGGCTGTTATTATTGTGTAAGGGCGTATTGTACCAGGTTAGCGCCCATTTTTAAGGCTTTTAAGCGAGTTTCCTGGCTATCGCCGGCATAGGTTCCAAAATCTTCCCAGCCATTGCCCAAATCACACTCATAGGTATAAAAACAAACCAGCCTGCCTTTATAAATTAAGCCAAAGCCCTGTGGCCGCTTGCCATCATGCTCATGCACTTTAGGCAGCCCGGTTGGGAAAGTATACTTTTGCCTGTATATAGGATAGTTAACCGGTAATTCTACAAAATCAAGCTCCGGAAAAACCTTTTTCATTTGCGGG
>DASWOZ010000330.1:0-3515 GCA_036398535.1 Mucilaginibacter sp.
TAGATAGATAATACATCAACCATTTGTAAAAGATCCTCTTCCAGTTTAAACTCGTGCTGTGTAAGTGCCTCTTCCAGGCTGGTTAGCTTAATATAATTTGCCTGTAACCCCACCATCATTTGCGATTTGCCGGCAAGTAAAGCATTAACTGCCGCGTACCCTAAACGGCTGCCCAATATCCGGTCAAAGCTGCTTGGGCTGCCCCCTCTTTGCAGGTGGCCCAATATGGTAACCTTTATATCGTAGTTCTTAACTTCTTTTTGTACAGCCTTGGCAATATCATATACACCGCCATTTTTATCACCCTCGGCAACAATAACAATGCTTGATGATTTCTTATTGTGCTGGCCGTCTTTCAGGCTTTTGATCAGGTCTTCAATAGCGGTCAATTTCTCTGGCAGCAATATCGCCTCTGCACCGCATGATATACCGGCACGCAAAGCAATAGCTCCCGAATCGCGTCCCATCACTTCAATAAAAAACAGACGGTCATGCGCGTCGGCCGTGTCGCGTATTTTATCAATAGCCTCAATTACCGTATTGGTTGCCGTATCAAACCCCAGGGTATAGGTTGACCCATACAGGTCATTATCAATCGTTCCCGGAATACCTATAATAGCAATATCAGGATATTTTTTTGAGAAACGCAGGGCGCCCGTAAAGGTGCCATCCCCGCCTATTACTACCAGGGCATCAATTCCCTGTGCTTTCACATTCTGGTAAGCGGTTTCCATACCCTCGTCCGTACGGAAGGGTAAGCAGCGGGCGGTTTTTAAAATGGTTCCCCCAAGGCTCAGTATATTACTTACCGACCGGGGTTTCATTTCATACATATCATTTTCAATAAGCCCTTTATAACCTTGCCGTACGCCCACAACCTGTAACCCGTTAAATATAGCTGTACGGACAACCGCGCGTATGCAGGGGTTCATTCCCGGCGCATCACCGCCTGAAGTCAGAACTCCAATTTTTGAAATTTTATGCATCTTTACTCCACTCAATTAATTGCACGAAGATAAGGTGTCAAAATTACACCATTAAATTTATTTTATTTTATTTTGATTAAGAATTTCACATATCTTTAAAAATTAAAAAATTTAATTAGAACACCTGATTTGGAAGAAAGACTACCCGCATTTGATTCCGCATTCTCTATCGACTGTGTAATTTTTGGCTTTGAAGCCGGAGAACTTAAAATATTGCTGATTGAGCGAAACGAAGAGCCTTTTAAAGATTGGCTGGCTTTGCCCGGCTCTATCGTAAAACAGGAAGAAAGCGTTGACGATGCTGCCGAACGTATTTTATATGAGCTTACCGGCCTGCGTGATCTGCACATGCAGCAGTTTCATACTTTTGGCGAAGTTCACCGCCACCCCCAGGGGCGGGTTATTACAGTTGCCTATTATGCGCTTATCCGCATTAACGGGCAAAAAGAGTTAAGGCCCATTACCCAATTTGCGCGTAAAGCCTTTTGGCACCCGGTTAATGATCTGCCTAAACTGGCTTTTGATCACAGTGAGATATTTCATACCGGCTTTAATAAAATACGCCGCCGGTTAAATTACCTGCCTATCGCGTTTGAATTACTGCCCGAAAAATTCACCCTTACGCAATTGCAGGGATGCTACGAAGCTATATTGAATAAAAAGCTAGATAAAAGAAACTTCCGTAAAAAAATGCTGAGCTACGGTTTTTTAAAGGAACTTTCAGAAAAACAAAAAGGTGTGTCATACCGCGCAGCCAAGCTATATAAGTTTGACAGGCGCAAATACTTTAAAATTTTCCAGAACGACGTAACCGAAAGTTAATTAAGAGAATCAAGAGATAAGAGCCAAGAATCAATATTTTTGGATTCCTGTCTTAATTCTTATCTCTGAATTCTTACATTTTACAACGCGTGTTCCAAATGGTATTTTACCAGGTTATCTATTGGCGAACGGATGATATTACCTACAATCATTCCGTTTTCTATAACTACTTCTTCCAATACATTCCTGAAATTATAACCTACCGAACCAATACAGTTAAATGTATAGTTTTTATAATTTGGATAATGTGTAACCAGGTTACGGAAAAAATCTTCAAACGAAGTTTTTACCAGGTTGCGGGTATATTCGATATGTACATTATTGTCATAAACAAATTTACTGAACTGAGCGCAAAAACGATTAGCTAACGGTTTGGTATAAACCTCTTCGTTAACATCATCAGGGGTAAGCTTATAGGTATTCCAAAAATTTTCACGCACAGCCTCGGGCATATAACCTCGCAAATAATCGGTCAGCAATTTTTTGCCGATATAGCAACCACTGCCTTCATCACCTAATATATAAGCACCCGAATCAATATTTTGAGAAACGTTTTCACCATCGTACAAACAGGTATTGGTACCCGTACCCAATATGGCCGCAAAACCCGGGGTGTTGCCCAATACAGATCTTGCTGCTGCCAGCAAGTCATGGCCTATGTTCACCCTGGCTTTTGTAAAAACA
Organism: Mucilaginibacter sp.; assembly: GCA_036398535.1. Classification (GTDB taxonomy): domain Bacteria; phylum Bacteroidota; class Bacteroidia; order Sphingobacteriales; family Sphingobacteriaceae; genus Mucilaginibacter. Next base: position 2,493 of record DASWOZ010000330.1, read on the forward strand.
ACGCTCATGGCATCTTCAACCTGCTTCCGTTTATCAACTGTTGAGCAGCCTGCACCATAATAATTCACTTCGCTGATGTTATCCTTTTCCAGGTCGACCGGCAGGCTTTCATTCAGCGATTGAATGATATAATCGCCGCTTACAAAATAAGGGTTATAACCCTCTGTATTAAAATAGATTTTTTTTCCCTCGTCAGTAACCAAACACCAGTTTGTTTTTGTTGAGCCTCCGTCAGCAATTAAGATCATAAATAAAATTTTGATAAAAGTATAACATACATATTGCAAAAAAAAACTTCGGCTTCAATATACTCTCTTATTAATTGGTTTACAGTCCACTAAGATATGTAACTTAATGGATAGACATTAGAATTGGATTAGAAAACGTTTGAATAACGTATATTTGTATACCCCAATTAAATGATTTACGGATTTAATTTAACCACGAATTAAACATTCAAACCCTCTGCATTCAAATATGCTTTCTATAGATAAACTAATAGATAACCACGCTTTTTTAAATCCGTATAAAATTGCCATTAAACACAACGATAGAACATTTACTTACCAGCAGGTAAGCGAAATATCTACCCAATTAGCCCGCTTTTTTAAAGATAAAAATATAAATGCGGGAGCTATTATGGGTATGGCCGTAGATCGTTCGCCGGAGATGGTGATCACCCTATTGGCAATTGTAAAAGCAGGGGCTGCCTATTTACCTATCGACAATAAATTTCCGGTTGACCGGATCAATTACATGCTTAATGATTCGGCAGTTGAAGTATTAGTTACTTCAAAAAACCACAGGGATCAATACCGGCATCACGATAATATCATTTTTATAGAAGATGCCTGGGCTGAATGTACCAAATATGACAACAGGAGCTTCGAGGCAGAGATTGATGAGGAGAGCATTGCTTATATTTTATATACTTCGGGCTCCACAGGTAACCCTAAAGGCGTAGCTGTTAAGCATGCTGGGTTAGCCAATTTATTGCTAAGTGTGCAAAAAGCCCCCGGTATG
>DASWOZ010000331.1:0-3421 GCA_036398535.1 Mucilaginibacter sp.
AACCTGCAGGTATTTACTCTCATCGCAAATAATAGCATAAGCCGGATTAAATTGCAGTGCCTGATGTATTAGCAGGGCGGCATTGCTTTGCGCGGTAATAACATAAGCTTTAAACAGCGTTGGGTTTTCACCTATCACTTCAAGTGCCTGCGTGCCTACGCTGCCTGTAGAGCCAAGAATGGCAATGTTTTTAATATGATTACTCAATTTTTATTATTTAATGTACAAAGATAAGTCTTCTGCTATTTTCCTGTCGTTTGCTAATCTTGGTACTTTATTTTGTCCGCCCAATTTTCCCTGCGAACGCATGTAATTAATAAATGTATCCTTTTTCAAGCTTTGGATAACCAAAGGTTGTAAAATGTTACCGGCAATAAGGTCAAAATAGTAAATATTTTTCTTTTGTAGCGCTTCATCCACTTTTAAACTAAAAGCTTTTAAGTTTTTTGGCTCATTTCCAAACTCAATAAACCATTCATGATAAGGCAATTCTCCCTTTGGCGGGTTTACCTGCGGGGCAACTGTAAACTCAATTATATTGATATTTTCTTCATTTGCCACACTCATTAATGCCTGTTCTACCTCTTCGCCTATTACATGCTCACCAAAAGCGGAGATATAGTGTTTAATGCGCCCGGTAACGATGATCTTGTACGGATCTTTGGATACGAATTTTACGGTATCGCCAATGCTGTATCCCCATAGGCCTGCATTAGTATTCAGGATCAACGCGTAATTTTTATTGAGTTCAACATTGTTTAAACTGATGCGTGCCGGGCTTTCATTAAAGTATTCATCAGTAGGAATAAACTCATAGAAAATTCCTGAATTAACCAATAGTAGCAATCCCTTATCTTTTTGTGAATCCTGAAAAGCGATAAATCCTTCTGAGGCCGGATACGTTTCGATAGAATCTATCGCAAAGCCAATGCTCTCTTCCATACGGGCGCGGTAAGGTTCGTAATTTACCCCGCCGTAAACAAACAACTTAAAGTTAGGGAATATGTCTTTAATTTTCTTGCCATGGGTAATTACCGCTAATCTGTCAAAATACATCTGGCACCAGGGTGGTATGCCCGATATCAGGCGCATATCCTCATTAACAGTTTCCTGTACAATAGCATCCACTTTTTGTTCCCAGTCTTCTATACAGTTGGTTTTATAGCTGGGTAAGCGGTTTTTTTGCAAATAGGCCGGAACGTGATGCGCTACAATGCCCGATAAACGCCCTGTTTGTATGCCTGCTTTTTCTGTTAATATCGGGCTGCCTTGCAGAAAGATCATTTTGCCATCTAAAAAATCAGCTTTGCCAGTTTCATGAATATAGCTAAGCAGGGCATTACGTGCCGCTTTAATATGGGTAGGCACGCTCTCTTTTGAGATGGGAATATACTTTACACCCGATGTTGTGCCGGATGTTTTGGTGAGGTATGCTGGCTTACCTGGCCAAAGTACATTTTCTTCGCCATTGGTTACGCGGTCAATATAGGGGCGAAGCGCCTCATAATCACGAACAGGGACATTTTTTTTGAAGTCATCATAAGAATGAACATTTTCAAAGTGGTGATCCTTGCCGAACGAGGTTTGCTTAGCTTGTTGAATTAATTGCTGAAAAGTTTTTTGCTGCAGTGCCGGGGCGTTTTTGCGAATATTATTCAGATCCCTGTTAACCCATGCGGCAAATAGCTTGCTTGCCAGGACTTTTAAACCCATAATTTAATTTGTTTCAGCAATATCATCATCCACATCCTGATGGCTATATATCAGTTTGCGGTAAGTTACTGCTAATATAATATTAACAAAGGGATACGTAAATATGATTGCTAAAGATACGAATGGATAATATTGAGATAGTTTGGCAGGTAACGCTATCAGCAGCAAAATAATCAGCAGCATGATAAATATTTTAAAAAAATACCCCTTTGTTAATTCAAAGCTTTGGCGGATAGATTCAAAAGCACCCGATTGATCATCAACCACAAACGTGATAAAGAACATCATACGTAACGCGATATACAAAGCTATAAGCGCGCCGATGTTTTGAAGCACCTCCTGTATATTGGGATATTCGTCAATGCGCAACATCATAAAATGAAACGTGGTGATTATAAATGCGATTAGAAATACCACCAGCAGATAACTTACGATGCTTTTAAAAGCAGGCAATATCTGCCTGAATTCAAATTCATAGTATTCACTATCAATTACCGTAAATATTAATTTATACAGCCCGAGTGTAGTATATGCCTGTATAAATATAATAATGAATGTTACGATCATTTTACCCGCAAATTCTTCGGGCGCAATTACAAACTCAACAACCGCACCTAACACAAGCAACAAAAAAGAAGACGCGAACGAGTAAACTATAATAGTTACAAAATTCTTCTTAAAAATATTCCATGCAGTTTTAGTGGTTTCTGCAATAGAAAAGGGGTGATACATATATCTGTTATAAATTTTTTAATATAATCCGCTTCCAAAAATCCTGCATAAACCCCAACCCGTAAGCAGTTAACTGGATGAAGGAAGCTATTATGCTCAAAAATGCAATTTTTGCTGATTTGTTTTTCCACCAGGCATGAAAAAATATCAACAAAATAATAATAGCCAATATAATATTGCAAAATTTGGCTATGGGCCAGTTTAAAATATTGCTTATTAAAGTAAATAACAGGCCAAGGGTAAATGCAGCCGGAAAGAAATGAACTGCTTTTAGTCCTTTTGGAAAGAAGGTGTAAACATTGATACGGGCCCGCCCAAAAAAATGCAGTTGTTTGTAAAACTGGAAAAAGTTTGCACGCCGTTTATGATATACTTTGGCGTTGGGTATTAAACCAATTTTAAGCCCCATAGAATGGATACGGATACTATATTCAATATCTTCACCTAAACGGGTAATAATAAACCCGCCGGCTTGTTCCCATACCTGCCGTGAGATACCCATATTAAAGCTGCGGGGATGAAATTGGCCAATTCCCCTTTTATTACCCCTTATGCCGCCCGTAGTGAAAGGAGAAGTCATAGCGTAGCTGATGGCCTTTTGAGTTGCCGTAAATGAGGGATGTGCGTCATCCGGGCCGCCATAGGCATCCAGCCAATTTTGGGTTAATGAATTATTTACTATTTGCAAATAATCTGCAGGTATCAGGCAATCCGAATCAAAAATAATAAAGTAATCGCCTGTGGCGCGTTCAAAAGCAAAATTCCGGGCAAAGCCCTGGCCTTCGTTAGGTTTTACAAAGTATTTAATGTCCAGCTTGTCGGTAAAGCTCTGTACAATTTCTGCCGCATCCTTTATCGAGCCATCCTCAACTATTAAAACTTCAAACTGTTTATAGGTTTGTAGTGTAAGGGTTTCCAGCAGTTCTTTTATTTCCTGTGGCCGGTTGTATAAGGGAACGATTATCGAAAAAAACAT
>DASWOZ010000332.1:0-2095 GCA_036398535.1 Mucilaginibacter sp.
ATATTATATCACTACCAGTGCGCTTGATATAGCTAAAAAAAGCAAATAACTATTTTATAGCGCATTGACAATTATACAAGTTGCCAATGCGCTAATTATCTTCCCCGTTATCGGCTATCAGCGTAAACAAAGCTATATTTGCGCATGATTAAAAATGCGCTCGAAAATCTAAAGATCAACGCACTTAATGAAATGCAGCATGCCGCGCTAAATGTGGCCGCAAAAAGTGATATGATCTTGTTATCCCCAACAGGCTCGGGCAAAACACTTGGCTTTTTATTACCCATTTTAGCATTAATTGAGCCAAACATATCTTTAGTACAGGTATTGATTTTAGTGCCATCGCGTGAGTTGGCCTTACAAATTGAGCAGATATTCAGAGCGATGGGGACGGGCTTTAAAGTAAATTGTTGCTATGGTGGGCATGCCACCAAAATTGAAAAAAATAACTTGTTACAGCCGCCTGCGGTTTTGATAGGTACGCCCGGTCGTATCGCGTATCATTTAAGGCATGAGAACTTTAAAACAGAAGCTATCCATACACTGATATTGGATGAGTTTGATAAAGCTTTAGAGTTTGGTTTTCAGAATGATATGGCTGCTATTATTAGCCAGTTGCCAAATATAAAAAAGCGGATACTAACTTCGGCTACTCAAATGCAGGAGATTCCGGATTTTACCGGGGTAAATGAACCAGTGGTAGTTGACTTTTTAGCTAACCAAACCAACATTCCTGATCTGAAATTAAAAGCAGTCACATCACCTGCGGCCGATAAGTTGGATACTTTGTTTGCGCTGATTTGCAAAATAGGGAACAAGCCTACATTGGTTTTCTGTAATCACCGGGAGGCGGTTGACCGTATAAGTGATCTGTTATGGGATAGGGGGATAGTACATGATACTTTTCATGGCGGGATGGAGCAGGATGACCGCGAACGTGCCCTACTCAAATTTAGAAACGGCAGCCATAGTTTATTAATTACCACGGATCTGGCTTCGAGGGGTTTAGATATTCCTGAGATTGAATATGTGATACATTACCAGTTACCGCATAATGAAGAAGCCTTTGTGCATCGTAACGGGCGTACAGCCCGTATGCACGCCAAAGGAACCTCATACCTGATATTGACAGAGGATGAAAAGTTAAAGTATGTAAACCAAAAGCCTGAATTTGAAAATTTGCCCTCTAAAATAATTTTACCTGAACTTACGCCATGGGCAACCTTATATATTGCAGGCGGTAAAAAAGATAAGATCAATAAAGTGGATATAGTGGGATTATTATTGCAAAAAGGTAAATTAGCTAAAGAGGACCTGGGATTGATTGAGGTGTTGGATCACTCATCATACGCAGCGGTAAAACGTAACCGTATTGAACAGGTGGTGCAACTGATCAAGTCAGAAAAAATCAAAAACAAAAAGGTTAAAATCGAAATTTCAAGATAAAACAGATATTGATATGAGTAACAATGATATCATGAAAAAGCTGCGGGTAGCAATGCATTTTACTGATGATGACATTATAAAAGTGTTAGAACTGGCTAATTTCAGGATCACTAAAACTGAATTAGGTGCCATTTTCAGAAAAGAAGATCATCCTAATTTTAAACCATGTGGAGATCAGATACTGCGCAATTTTTTAAATGGCCTGATCATTCATCAACGGGGCCCTAAAGTTTAATCGGGTATTTTTCTTTGGATGATCCTTACTTTTCCGGCGTTAATTAGTTTTTGTTGCTCTTCAGAAAAAGCTTGTCTTCCGCCAAATTCCTGTACCCAATAGGTGTTATATTGAGCTACGCCAATCTCTTTAAACTCGGGGTTCATCAGGTTTTTGCAATGCCCTTCGCTTTTAAACCAGCCTGCCATTACTTCGGCAATAGTTTGCTGACCAAAGGCTATGTTTTCACCTGAAGCATAACTTTTAAATCCTTTATAATCATAGCCAGCCGCAATAATTCGGTCACCCGGTGTGCGGCCATTTCTGCTCTCATGGCTAAAGTAATTATGTTCGCCCATATCGCGTGCGTGGCCAAGCGCCGCATCTTCTAATATATCATTCCAAACTAAGGGCGCGGCAGGCTTCATATAGGTT
>DASWOZ010000333.1:0-1560 GCA_036398535.1 Mucilaginibacter sp.
GATGGATATAAATAACTATACCGGTAAATATACTAATGAGCTATATGGTAACATGACCGTTACACGGGGGGAAGGAAATGACTTGGAAATGCGTTTTGAGCATCACCCTAAAATGTACGCGCACTTACAGCCATTGGGCGCAAACCGGTTTTATGCAACCTTTTCTGACCCCATATACGGTAAAGCGGTTTTTCCATTCTTATTTCAAAATGGAAGAATAACCAGTGTGAAAGTCAAAATTGATAAAGCAATAGATAGTGACCTTTATGAATTTAAAAAAATAGAATAGCTGCTGGTTACTGAGTGCTAATTAAACCCTTGTAAGGTAATTGTAAACGTGATTACAGCGTTAGCTGGTATTGTACCGGCTCCTACGGTACCGTAAGCTAAAGCAGAAGGAATGATCAGCAGGATAGTGCCGCCGGTATTAATATGCGGCAGACCAATTGACCAGCCTTTAATTACACCACCATTTAACGCAAAAAAAATGCTTGGCTTGCTGTCAAAAACCGTTCCGTCTAATAATTTGCCGGTGTAGGCAACTGTTACATTAGATGTAGAGGTTGGGTATGCACCGGTACCTGGAGTAATTACCTCATAGTACAAGCCTGATGGGTCTTTTGTTGCTGGAATATTATTAGTTTTTATATAAGCCTGAATAAGTGCATCATCAGTAGCAGCCTGGGTAGCAGCAGCCGATGCTGCTGTATTATCTGATTTTTTGCAAGCGGATAAGCCAAAGGCTATTAAAAGAATAAATAGTAACAGATATTTTTTCATGATCAAATTTGTTCTATAACTGCTGATACAGTTAAAATTAGGCAGAGCGAATTACTTAGGGCTTTTAAAGTTACAAGGCTTAATAAAAGCCTTGTAAGTCAACAGTATATATTAAAACAGCATTGGCAGGGACTCCGGAACCATCGCCTGCCACGCCGTAACCAAGCGCGGATGGAAGGAACAGTAATATCCTGCCCCCGGCATTGATATGCTCTATGCCTATTTGCAAACCTGTTTGTACTATGCCAGACACTAACATGGTGGTAGATGTCACCGCATCGAAGCCCTGGCCATTCAAATACTTACCTGTCCAGGAAACCTTTACATTAGATGTACTTGTTGGATATGCGCCGGTACCGGGGATCAAAACTTTATAATAAACACCTGAAGCATCTTTTGTGGTACCGGTAATATTATTTGCTTTAAAATAGGCTTGTATTTTTGAGTCATCTATAGCTGCCTGTGTTGCCACATCTTTTTTATTGCAGGCAGATAAGCTAATAATTAGTACACTAAAGAGTAAAAAATATTTTTTCATGTAAGGTTTTTACTTATAACTGAGATTTCTGTTGAAAATTATATGACTCTTAAACTTTCCATACGTTTAACCGCGTGGCAAGATAATAAAAAAATTACCCTGCAAACTTTATATCCTGCATTAAGACAACTAAAGCGCTGTTTTTATTTTTAATTCATTTAATTGCGCATCTGCAATGGTTGATGGCGAATCAATCATCACATCGCGGCCTGAATTATTTTTAGGGAAGGCGATCACATCAC
>DASWOZ010000334.1:0-3561 GCA_036398535.1 Mucilaginibacter sp.
GCTGGCAGGTAAGGCGGTACATACCCGCTTTATACCTAATAAAAAAGCCTCTGGCAAAAAGAAATGGATAGCGCATTCAGAAAATTCAGCTACCGGGATTGTTCAGGTAAATGAAGGGGCCAAAACAGCTCTGCTCTCAACTAAAGCGACGAGCCTTTTACCTGTTGGGATAGTAAAAATACTTTCAGACTTTAAAAAAGGTGAGATCATCAAGCTGGTTGATGAGAATAAAAAGTTAATAGGTTTAGGAATTGCTGAGTATGGCGCTGATAAAGCAAATGAAATGCTGGGCCAAAAAAAGCAGAAACCATTGGTGCATTATGATTATCTTTACTTGCAATGATGATTAGCGAAATGAACTATACAGGCTATTTTGAAAATGCTTTAATAGCCGGGCGAAAAACAAGCCTTACTCCTGCCACTATAAACCAGGTATTGGAAGATTTGGCTGCAGCAGCAATTGCGCAAACTGATTATTTATTAGAAGAAAACAAAAAGGACCTGGACCGTATGGACCCGGAAAATCCTAATTATGACCGTTTAAAGCTGACAGAAGAACGAATACAAGACATTGCCAAAGACATAGTTAACGTAGTGCGTTTAGACAATCCGTTAGGGCATGTACTTTCGGAAAAAACAATGCCTAATGGCTTGCATATTTCAAAGATCAGTGTACCGTTAGGGGTTGTAGGGGTAATATATGAAGCCAGGCCCAACGTTACTTTTGATGTTTTTACGTTATGTTTTAAAACAGGCAATATCTGCGTTTTAAAAGGCGGAAGCGATGCGGCTTACTCAAATAAAGCCATTATATCAGTCGTTCATCAGGTTTTAGCCAAACACAATATTGATGTTAACGTAGCCACCCTTTTGCCAATGGAACGTGAAGCTGCCGAAGCTATGTTCAATGCAGTTGGTTATATTGATGTTTTAATACCAAGAGGCAGCCAGGGATTAATAAACCATGTGCGGCAAAACAGTAAAGTGCCTGTAATTGAAACCGGTGCCGGCATTGTTCATACCTATTTTGATGAATCGGGCGATATAAAAAAAGGAGCCGGTATTATTTTTAATGCCAAAACCCGCAGGGTAAGTGTATGTAATTCGTTGGATTGTTTAATTATCCACTCTGCGCGTTTAAATGACCTGCCACAAATAACTATACCGCTTGGCGAAGCCGGAGTAGAGCTATTTGTTGATGAACCAGTATATGATGTGTTAAATGAAATTTATCCTGCACACCTATTACACAGATCAAATCCTGAACATTATGGTACAGAGTTTTTGTCCATGAAAATGGCAATAAAAACGGTTGATACTTTTGCACAGGCATTAGAGCATATTGCTATACATAGCTCTAAACATAGTGAAGCCATTATCTCTGAAGACGCCGCTAACATAGAAACCTTTCTAAACAGGATCGATGCCGCCGCCGTTTATGTAAATGTGTCAACCGCTTTTACCGATGGTGCGCAATTTGGGTTGGGTGCCGAAATTGGAATCAGCACACAAAAACTTCACGCGCGTGGCCCCATGGGTCTACAGGAGCTAACCAGCTATAAATGGATAGTTAAAGGTGACGGGCAGATCAGAAACTAAGAATTTTTTACTCAAAAAAGGCACTTATTTTGTAAGTGCCTTTTTTGTTTACAAGAGGGTTATCTTATCATATAATTACTAAAATCTCCCTTACAGTTTTTGCTCAATGGTTAGCTGGGTTAATGTTTTCATAGATTGTAACATTACCAATCACTTATCAAATTCTAACACTATTTTTAGCATTGATTGTTGAAGACTAAAAATTAAAATAATGCAGCTACATTCTATAAATCCAGTAAACGGAGAGATCATAAAAAAATACATATCGCATACCGATACCGAAGTAAAGGAGAAAATAGCCCAAACCCATACAGCATGGCTAAACTGGAAGGAAACACAACACATTGATCGCAGTACACTCTTAAACAATTTGGCTACTGTACTACAAGAGCGAAAAGAGGAGTTGGCCAGATTAATGGCTGTAGAAATGGGGAAACCCATAACTCAAGGTATTGCAGAAATAGAAAAATGCGCGGCTGTTTGCGAATATTATGCAATAAACGCTGCCATTCATTTACAAGACCAGCTAATTAAAACGGAAGCCTCAAAAAGCTATGTAACATTTCAGCCCATTGGTGTGGTGTTAGCAATAATGCCCTGGAACTTTCCCTTTTGGCAGGTGTTTCGCTTTTTGGCACCTGCATTGGCAGCAGGCAATTGTGGAGTGTTAAAACATGCTTCAAACGTACCGGGTTGCGCTTTAGCCATTGAACAAATGGTAAAGCAGGCAGGCTTCCCTGAACACGTATTTCAAACTTTGTTAGTTGGCAGCGATAAGGTTGACCAGATAATTGAAAACAATTTAATCAAAGCAGTAACCCTAACCGGTAGCACCAATGCAGGAAAAAAAGTAGCCGAAAAGGCCGGTTCTTTAATCAAAAAAACGGTACTGGAATTAGGTGGTAGCGATGCTTATATCATATTGGAAGATGCCGACTTAGAAAAAACAGCCGGGATTTGTGTCAACAGTCGCCTTATTAATAACGGCCAAAGTTGCATTGCCGCCAAACGGTTTATAGTAGTTGAATCGGTTGAAAAGGAATTTACGCAACTATTTCTTCAAAAGATGCAAAGCAGAAAAGTTGGCGATCCGCTTGATACGGCAACAACCGATGGGCCGATGGCGCGCGCTGATCTGCGGGATGAATTACATAAGCAGGTTATAAAATCAATTGAGAAAGGTGCCAAATGTATTTTAGGCGGCGAAGTACCGAATGGGAATAATGCTTATTATCCACCAACTATCCTAACCAATGTAAAAAAAGGGATGCCCGCTCATGATGAAGAACTGTTTGGGCCGGTTGCAGCCATTATTATCGCTAAAGATGAAACCGACGCCATAAATATTGCCAACGAAAGTGAATTTGGATTGGGTGGAGCAGTATTCACCAAAGATACAAAGAAGGGCGAAGACATAGCAGCCACCAAATTACAGGCCGGTTCGTGCTTTGTAAATTCACTGGTAAAATCTGACCCGCGATTACCTTTTGGCGGAATTAAAGAGTCGGGATATGGCCGGGAGTTAGGGTTGTTTGGGCTGTATGAGTTTGTAAATATTAAAACCGTCTATATTGCGTAAGAGAAACTCTTTATTAAAGTTTTACATTTAATAGGCAATATAAAACATTGATTATAAATGCTAATTTCTTTAAAAGAAACCCCTATCTAGGTAATTATTCATTCATTTTACGCTTGTCTGACCAACAATTCCATCGCTTAAAAATCAAAAAAGTATCTTTGCAAACAATATGAGTAAGCACGGTAGAATATTAGTAGCAATGAGCGGTGGGGTTGATAGTTCGGTAGCAGCAGTAATGCTGCACGAGGAGGGCTATGAAGTTATCGGGCTGACTATGAAAACCTGGGACTATGCTTCATCGGGTGGCAGTTCAAAAGAAACGGGGTGTTGCAGCTTAGATAGCATCAATGATGCGCGCGCTTTAGCTGTAGGCTATGGTTTTC
>DASWOZ010000335.1:0-4256 GCA_036398535.1 Mucilaginibacter sp.
GCACCCGTTTTTACCTAATGGTTTCAGGGGCGTAATGAAAGGTGTATCCGGTGTATTTTTTGCCTATATAGGCTTTGATGCTATATCTACCACTGCCGAGGAGTGCGAAAATCCACAGCGTGACCTGCCGCGCGGCATGATCTATTCGCTTATTATCTGTACCGTGCTTTATATTTTAATCGCCCTGGTGCTAACCGGTATGGTAAGTTATAAAGACCTGAATGTAGGCGATCCGCTGGCTTATGTGTTTCATAAAGTACACCTGGAAAATATTAGCTATATCATTTCTATCAGCGCGGTTATTGCTACCGCCAGTGTATTGCTGATATTCCAATTGGGGCAGCCACGTATATGGATGAGCATGAGCCGCGATGGTTTGTTGCCTAAGGCATTCTCACGCATCCATCCAAAATATAACACACCATCATTCGCTACCATAGTTACCGGCTTTGTGGTAGCTATACCGGCCCTGTTTATGAACCTTACCGAGGTGACCGATCTGACCAGTATAGGCACCCTGTTTGCCTTTGTACTGGTTTGCGGCGGCGTGTTATTATTACCACGCGAAGAAGCGCAAAAAGGTAAGTTCCACTTACCCTACGTTAATGCCAAATGGATTGCACCCGCGGTATTCATTATTGGCATTGTAGCTTTTTGGAAGCCGATGCTGGGCTTATTTTCTGGTGATAACCGGCATGAGAACTTTCCTTTCTTCCTTTTTATCCTATTATCCGCAACGCTTGCCGTTTTAGCTTTTATAAAAAATCTGTCACTGATACCTGTGTTAGGTTTACTAAGCTGTTTTTATTTAATGACCGAACTGGGTTATACCAACTGGCTACGTTTTTTAATATGGCTGGTTATCGGGCTGGTTATTTACTTTACTTACAGCTATAAAAACAGCAGGCTGGGTGCAGAGGGGAACTAAGCCATGGGGATTATACATGTATTACAAACCTGGTGGCAGGGCCAGTCATTACTGGAGATAATTGGCGTTATTACCGGTTTGCTATGCGTTTATTTGGCCGCTAAAAATGTGATCTGGAACTGGCCCTTCGCCATTATAAGCGTTGCTATCTATATCTTCATATTTTATAATACCCACCTGTATGCAGATATGGGCCTGCAGTTTTACTTTTTAGCCATGAATATTTATGGCTGGTATTTTTGGAGTAAAAAACCGGCGACAGATGTTAAAACTCCGGTAGTACTTATAAAAAAGAAAGAGATCATTCTTTCAGCAATAGCCATCATTGTTTTTACCTGTTTACTGGGTTCTGTATTAAAATATACACCTGCATCTTATCCGTTTATTGATAGCTTTTGTACAGCCTGTAGCTTGATAGCACAGGTATTTTTAGCCCGAAAGGTGTTAGAGAACTGGCTGATATGGATATTTGTAGATATTGTTTATGTGGGCGTGTACCTGTTTAAGGGCCTGCATTTAACCGCGATCATGTATGCCATTTATGTCGCTATTGCCTTGATGGGCTATATTGACTGGAAAAAGGAATATAAAAAGCAGACTGTTTAACAGGATGTTCAATTCAAAAATATCAGGTTAAATATTAGTTGTGATGCAAAAATCTGAAATAAAAAAGATAGCCGTTGTAGGCCCCGAGTCGACCGGAAAATCAACCATGTCTGCTTATTTGGCTGAACATTATCATACCGTTTGGGTGCCCGAATATGCACGCGAATACTGCGAAAAACTAACTTCCCCCCCTACCTGGCAGGATGAGATCAATATGTTTGAAGGACAACTGGCTTTAGAAAAAGAGCTGTTACCCAAAGCCAACCATATACTGATCTGTGATACCACGTTTATCACCGTAAAAATCTGGAGCGATCAAATATTCGGCAGATCGCCGCAACAGGTGTTGGACCGATTGCCCAACCATCAATATGATCTTTACCTGCTTTTAAATATCGACATGCCCTGGCAGGAAGACCCCTTGCGCGATTTCCCCCATATGCGCGAACATTTTATGGCTGTATGGTATAAAGAATTGGATGCACTAAATGCCAACTATGTACTGATCACCGGCACGGGCGAAACACGTTATCAAAACGCGGTTAATGCTATTGATAGTTTTTTAAGTTATGATAATCACATTCACTAACTGAATACTCCATTATAAAAAATGAATATTTAGAAAAGTGTGAGGTTGGATACGGCAGGATATTGGGAGTCGTCAATAAGATTACGAATATTCACATCTGGAGATATAACAGGCGCACTCAGACAATTTTCGCCAATCATTTCAAGTAACTTATTTTATCTGTAGAAAGCGTATTATCATTAGCAGATATAGATCTTACTATAATTTCAATTTCTTGCCCTGCAAACAAAGTTTTCAGAGATTTAAGAAAAGTTATGCTAATCTCTTATGCTTTTATTCGATAGGTTGTTTGCATAATATTCAAATATAATTAAAAACATATATGCTAAAACAGCACTAATAAATGCTTAATATGAATATCAACAGTTAAATATTAATTTTAATCACTAATTAATCTCTGTTGAATTACTAACACAAAATGCGATGTCATATTAGCTGATATTCTATTGTTTTACTATAAAATATAATTTAACTACAGTATTATTCACACCCGTGCAACGTTGTAAAAATTGCTGCGTCATATAACCTGAAAGCTGAAACAATTTGGAAGCAATATTTATCGACAAACATTACAACCTGGTGGTTGAGTGCAAGCAAGGCAGTAAAAAAGCCTGTTATGAGTTGTACCGGTTATACTCAAAAGCGATGTTGAACGTCGCCTTTAGGGTGGTGGGTAATATTGGCGATGCAGAAGATGTTTTGCAGGAGGCTTTTTTGGATGCTTTTAATAAGGTGAAAGACTTTAGGCAGGAAACTACTTTTGGTTTATGGCTTAAACAGATTGTAGTTAACAAATCTGTTAATTTATTACGGAAGCGCAAAATTGAATGGGCCGAAATGGAAAGCACCGAATTGGAAAATATACCCGATGAGGAGGCTGATGATGATGAAGATATACAATATAAGGTGGCCCAGGTAAAAGAGGCGATGAAGGAATTGCCCGAAGGATACCGGGTTGTATTGTCGCTTTATTTATTGGAAGGTTACGACCATGAAGAAATTGGACAAATATTAAATATTGCCGAAAATACTTCAAGAACACAGTTTTTGAGAGCAAAAAGAAAATTAGCAGAGTTATTAAAAAGAAAGGAAAGGATAATATGAGCAAGCGATTGGAAGATTTTATAAAAGCAAATCATGATGAATTTGATGATCTGGAACCATCGGCAGGGTTATGGAACCGGATTGAAGATAAATTACCTAATGAATTTACCCGTGCAAGGAATGAAAAAAAAATGTTTTCGTTAGGTTTCGTTATGCGGATAGCCGCAACCATAATTGTAGTAATGAGCATAAGTTTCGCTTTTTACTTACGAAGAGAAAAAAGCGGTAAGATAAACCTGGCTGCCATAAACCCTGAATATGCCCAGCAACAGAAGCATTATGCTTCGCTTGTTTCAAACAAACTTACCGAGCTGAAAACGCTGTCAAAGTCAGACCCGCAATTGTATACGGAGTTTAGTGCTGAGATCGCCAAAATGGACTCGACCTATAAAAAACTAAATAATGATTTAGCTACCAGCCCTAACAGGGAAGCGGTTTTATTAGCAATGATCCGGAACTTGCAGATACAAGCCGAGGTATTAAATCAGCAACTAAATGTAATAGAACAATATAATCAAATGAAAAAGGAACAACCCAATGAAAGCAAAGATATTTAACGCCCCGATATTCCTGTTAGCCCTATTGTTTATAACAGCTACTAACAGTTTTGCCACGCCGTCAACAAGTGATGCGGGTGATAAAGAACAAATAAAAACGTATAGCAAAAGCTACCCTGCTGATGGCAACGACAAGCTGCAAATTGATAACCGTTACGGTAAAGTAACCGTAAATACCTGGGCCAAAAATGAGTTTAAGGTAGATGTGCAGATCAAGATTGAAACAGATGATGCCAATAACACCAAAAGGTTACTGGATAATGTAACTATCAGCGATAGCAAGGAAGGAGCATTAGTATCCTTTAAAACAAATATTGCCAAGCAAAGCAGCAACTCGTGGGGATCATGGATTGGCAGCAGACATTCTCAAAACATAGAAATAAATTATACCATCTACATGCCCGCAAAAAATCCGCTAAGTATCAGCAATAAATATGGCGCGGTAGAATTGCCGACCCTGGATGGGAAAGTT
>DASWOZ010000336.1:0-2807 GCA_036398535.1 Mucilaginibacter sp.
CATGACATTGGTAAAAACATTGTAGGCGTAGTATTGGCCTGTAATAACTTTGAAGTGATTGACCTGGGTGTGATGGTTCCGGCACAGCGGATTATTGAGGAGGCAAAAAAACAAAATGTAGATATTATTGGCCTAAGCGGATTGATTACGCCGTCATTGGATGAAATGGTGCATTTTGCTAAAGAGATGGAACGTGAAGGTTTTACTATTCCGTTAATTATTGGCGGCGCCACTACTTCGCGTATCCATGCGGCAGTAAAAGTTGCACCAAATTATTCGGGCGCTGCTATACACGTTTTGGATGCATCGCGTAGTGTTACGGTTTGCAGTAATTTAATGAGTAAAGACAACCGCGATAGCTACATACAGGGTATAAAAGACGAATATGAAAAGGCCCGCGAAGCACATTTAAACAAAAAGTCGGACAAGCGTTTTGTAAGTCTGGAAGAAGCGCGCAGATCAAAGTTCCAGATCGATCTGAATAATGTAGCGCCAAAGCCAGCCTTTACAGGCACCAAAGTTTTTGAAGCCTATCCGTTGGCAGACCTGGTGCCTTATATTGACTGGACACCGTTTTTCCATACCTGGGAACTGCGCGGCAGCTATCCTAAAATATTTGACGATAAGTTTGTGGGTGTGGAGGCTAAGAAATTATATGACGATGCACAGGTGTTGCTAAACAGAATAGTTAAGGAAAACCTGTTGCAGGCAAATGGCGTTATTGGCTTTTGGCCCGCTAACAGTGTGGGCGATGATATAGAGTTGTATACCGACGAAAGCCGCACACAATTACTATCCCGGATACATACCTTGCGCCAGCAATCTGAAAAAGTAAAAGGTGAGCCTTATTATGCCTTGTCGGATTTTATAGCGCCAAAAGAAAGCGGCGTGGCTGATTATTTTGGAGGGTTTGCGGTAACTACAGGCATTGGCTGCGATGAACTGGTGGCAGAATTTGAACGGGATTATGATGACTATAACAGCATTATGGCCAAAGCCCTTGCCGACCGTTTAGCCGAAGCCTTCGCAGAAAAAATGCACGAACTGGTACGTAAAGATTATTGGGGTTATGCCAAGGATGAAAATTTAGATACAACCGAGCTGATCAAAGAAGAATACCAGGGTATTCGTCCGGCACCGGGTTATCCCGCATGCCCGGAACATACCGAGAAAATTACATTATTTGACCTATTAAAAGCTGAAGACAACGCGCACATGCACCTGACCGAAAGCCTGGCTATGACTCCGGCTGCATCGGTAAGCGGTTTTTATTTCGCGCATGCGCAATCAAGATATTTTGGGTTAGGCAAAATCAGCAAAGATCAGATAGAAGATTATGCACAACGCAAAAATATGTCGATTGAAACAGTTGAAAGATGGCTGGGACCGAATTTGAATTATTAAAACGGTGGCCCGGTTGCGAGTGATGTGTAGCCGGACATAAACTATAATTAATATGGTGTATACAGAATTAGATGTATGGAAGGAAGCAAGATTATTAGTAAAGCTTGTTTATACTAATTTATCCGGCTTTCCTAAAGAAGAAACATTTGGTTTATTATCACAGATCAAACGTTCAGTTATTTCTATACCATCCAATATAGCAGAAGGAAGTGGGAGGAATCACCGTAAAGACACTTTGCAATTCTTTTATATAGCTCGTGGTTCTGCATATGAATTAGAAACACAATTATATTTGTCTTTTGATTTAGGCTTTTTAAGTAAAGCTATTTTAGATCAATTACTAAATCAACTTGAAATAGTTAGGAAGTTATTAGCCGGTTTGATTAATTATTATAAATCACAATTAGAGAAAAATTAATACGACACCCGAACCACGTCACCCGAAACTAAAATGAAAATTACTGAACATATAGCTAACGCCAAAGGCAAAACACTTTTTTCGTTTGAACTTTTACCGCCTATTAAAGGCCAAAGTATACAAGGCATTTACAATGCCATTGACCCTTTGATGGAATTTAAACCGCCGTTCATTGATGTGACCTCTTCACGCGAGGACCATGTTTATAAAGAACATCCAAATGGCTTGTTAGAAAAAGTGAGCTATCGTAAACGCCCCGGAACGGTTGCGGTATGCGCCGCTATTATGAATAAATATAAGGTGGATGCAGTCCCTCATTTAATTTGCGGCGGGTTTACCAAAGAAGAAACAGAATATGCCCTGATCGATCTGCAATTTTTAGGAATTGAGAATGTATTGGTACTACGCGGCGATGCCCGCAGAACAGAAACTTCATTTGTGCCAACTCCAGGCGGGCATAGCTATGCTACTGATCTGTTAGAGCAAGTTACCAATATGAACAAAGGCAAGTACCTGCACGAAGACCATGAATCTGTAAAGTCTGATTTTTGTATTGGCGTGGCCGGATACCCCGAAAAGCATTTTGAATCGCCTAACTTAAAAACCGACTTTAAATATCTGAAACAAAAAATTGATAACGGTGCTTCTTTCATTGTAACCCAAATGTTTTATGATACCAGTAAGTATAAAGAGTTTGTAGACAACTGCCGCAAAAACGGCATTAATGTGCCTATCATTCCGGGTTTAAAACCAATCACTTCATCCAAACAACTAATTAGCCTGCCTAAGGTTTTCCATATTGATATACCCGATGGATTGAGCGATGCGGTGCAGGCCTGCAAATCAGAAACCGAGGTAAAAGAAGTAGGTATTGAGTGGATGATAAGCCAGTGTAAGGATTTGATAGATATGGGCGCCCCGGTATTACACTTTTATACCATGGGCAACCCGGCACCAACTAAACGAATTGCGGAAGCGATATTTT
>DASWOZ010000337.1:0-3591 GCA_036398535.1 Mucilaginibacter sp.
GCTAAACGCCAGGATGGCAACCCAAACACACACGCGTTTGTGGCTTCTCCTGAAATTGTAACCGCGTTTGTTATAGCCGGTGATTTAACTTTTAACCCGTTAACCGACAGCTTAATTAACAACGCAGGCGAATCAGTTAAATTTGATGAGCCAAAAGGTATTGAGTTACCTATAAAAGGTTTTGCGGTTGAGGATGCAGGTTACCAGGCACCGGCCGAAGATGGCAGCACTGTTGAAGTTAAGGTTGACCCCGCTTCTTCACGTTTGCAACTATTGGAACCGTTTAAAGCATGGGAAGGCACCAATATTACCGGCCTGCGTTTATTAATTAAGGCAAAAGGTAAATGTACTACCGACCATATCTCTATGGCTGGCCCATGGTTGAAATTCCGCGGACATTTGGATAATATATCTAACAATATGCTGATTGGCGCTATTAACTACTTTAATGGCAATGCTGATAGCGTTAAAAACGAGCTAACCGGCGAATATGGCCCAGTACCTGCTACACAACGCGACTACAAGGCTCATAACATTGGTTCGATAGTGGTTGGTGATGAAAACTATGGCGAAGGCTCCTCACGCGAGCATGCAGCTATGGAACCACGCCACTTAGGTGTACGTGCTATACTGGTAAAATCATTTGCCCGTATCCACGAAACTAATTTAAAGAAACAAGGTATGCTGGCTATCACTTTTGCTGACAGCAACGACTATGAAAAAATACAGGAAGACGACGTTATCGATATTTTAGGCTTAACCACCTTTGCTCCCGGCCTGCCGTTAACCGTTGTACTGCATCATAGCGATGGCACCGAGGATTCTTTCCAGGTAAATCACACCTATAATGCACAACAAATTGAGTGGTTCAAAGCAGGCGGTGCTTTAAATATCATCCGCAGGCAGATGGCTTCTTAATTTCGATTTCGGATTTATAATTTTAAAAGCCTTCCCTATTTGGGAAGGCTTTTTTATTTTGTGTAGGCGAAGTCTGCAAACATATTTGTCCAAAGTTTGCAAACTTTGGACAACGGTTCAAGCGTGGTCGCTTGAACGGGCCTAATGCTCACGCAGGTGTAATAGCAATTGTTTATGCACACGCGGCACGCGTGCACCAGCTAAAAGGTATTGGGGGCTATCAATTGCTTACTTATTTAATAAGTAAGCAATTATCGAAGTAGTCTTTTGTTCAAAATCGTCATCGTAGCCATCAAATACATTGGCGATCTTTCCTTCTTTGTCAATAAAATAAAAAGCAGGAAAACCGGTTACATGGTATGATTTGACCACATCAGCCGCATCAACATAACCAGGATATTTAATATGGTATTGTTTGTCAAAAGCCAAAACCGATTGCTTACTGTCTCTTTCAGTTATGCTTGCTATTACCACATTTTGATTCTTGTATTTTTCATGAAGATTATTTAATGGTTTTATAGAAAGCATACAGCCCGAACAGCCAATAAAGTAAAAATCCAGCAATACAACTTTACCTTTCATTTGTGCTAAGGACATTTTTTTGCCATCTGCTGCATACAAAGTCCAATTGGGTGCAATAGTTCCCGGCGTCAATAGGGCTAAGGCTGGTCGCTCCTTCGGTGGATGAAATCCTTTCTGGATCGTCATGGAAGCTATATCAATATTATCTTGATTAAACTTATAGTCGAAATAGCGATATTCTGAATAATAATTTGTGATTCCATCTCCGGTGCGTGCATGTCTTGATTTGCCTATTACATAATCAGGCATACCCGATAGCTTATCAAAGAATAAATGAATACGTGTATAGTAATGTTCGCTATTAATGATGGTATCGTAGGTATTAATAATCAGATGAGAACAAGCAATTGCATTGATAGTTGTATCGCTGGCAATTTTGAAAGGTCTTTTATCTAAAAAGCCCCTTGTCCTTTTTAGATAATCAAGCAGTGATAGCTGTGTAGCGGATGCCTGGATTTTTCTCATGCTATAAGTGCTGTCTCCAGGGGTTATATGTATTAGGTTTTGCCCATTGTACAAATCTATATAAGGAAAGTTATCACCCTTATTTAGGGTTTCCATGCTAAACAAATAACCAAAAATTTTATCTTCAGGCGCTTTTGAAAAAACATCTTTATGTTGCATTATTAAGGTGTCACTGGTATATTCTTTTTCTTTATAAACATATTGATAGCTAAAATTTCTATAACTTTCAAGTTTATCAATGGCGTTTTGAACTAATGAAACCTGCGCGTTTACACACACACTACATAAAATAAATGCAATGCAAATAGATGGCTTAACAAGCCTGTTGATAAGGTAAATCATATTATTGTTTTTAATTCTGTTAGAATTATTAATTGGCCCTATCGAACAATTGGTCAGTTCGATAATAATTATTCAAGTATATAATTTAAAGACATAACTATCTGTTTTTTTAACTCATTTTAACAAATAATATTTTTAATAGTTAATAGGCCCCATAAGAAAATCTAATTTCCTCTTTTTCAATAAGTTTTGACCATAGGCTAATTTTCACCAAATAGCTAAGTGTACTTATTTATGGTAACTTAGATCAATTTGGAAATCATATTCGACGAACTCATTGACAGTTACCTGGCCACCAACGTGTGTACGGTTAAAAACTTTCTTAGCCGGGCATTATCAGCACATTTAGCAGATAATATAATGGCCCTTTATGCGGGTGATTTGCTTCATTCAGCCGGTACCGGCAACTGTAAACTGGTGAACCATGACAAACTTATACGAAGTGATAAAATTTACTGGTTAGACAGGACCCATAATGACGTTTATGAAAATATTTTTCTCGACCTGGTAGACCAATTTGTAAACCACCTGAACAGGAGTTGTTATGCAGGAATTACAAGCTATGAATTTCATTATACGCTTTATGAAAAAGGAAGCTTTTACAAACGCCATATAGACAATTTTAAACAAAATGGAACAAGAGCTTTCTCTATGATCATGTATTTAAACAGCGAGGTTGACGGCGGAGCATTACGCATTTACCAGGGAAACGATTTACAGGATATTTCGCCCAATGCGGGTAAAAGCGTTTTCTTTAAGAGCAACGAGTTGGAACATGAAGTTTTAGTTACTCATTTACCAAGAATGAGCATTACCGGGTGGTTAAAGGTGTCGGGATAGTTATGCTTGCAAATTAGTGTTATCCTGATGATTGGTAAAACACCATAGCGGAAGGAGGGTAAAAGTATTTTCCTAACTTAAGACATTGCTTTACACGGGCTCAATAATATGAACGCCCAATAACAAAAAACCTTCCCAATCGGGAAGGTTTTTTGTTATTACAGAATGTAACTGCTTTTTTATTTTGACTGGTAGCTGCCATATAATTTTACCAGCTTATCAGGATAATTGCTGATGATACCATCAACACCCATATCGCCTAAAGCAATCATATCTTTTTCCTGGTCAACTGTCCATGGTAATATCAGCATTTTAGCCGCATGTACTTTGTTAACCATTTCTTTAGTTACCGAAGTATAGTACGGGCTGTAAATATCAGGTGTAAAACCAAGATTCTTCAAGTCGCTGTCTAAACCACCCGCACTGGCGCTTAATGCACTTGCC
>DASWOZ010000338.1:0-1939 GCA_036398535.1 Mucilaginibacter sp.
CCTGTGAGGACACAGGCAATGGAGGGAAAAACGCCAGCATCACACCAACATTCTTACTGCGCATGCTTCGATGAATTCAAATCGATGTTACATTTATTGCCTATGTGCACAGACAATAAGGTACAACAGGAATATTGTAAAGTGGTGACAAAATTTTGTCAGTGTACCAGTAGTGTACCAAGGCGTTCGCACCTGTGTGGTACGAACGCCCCCCTGTTTAGCTCAGCAAGACACCTAAAATCAGGCTACTAAATTTAATTATCTACCTGATTTAGGGATGATCGGCAAACTTTCATGGCCATCCGCATCTACCGATTGTATGGCGAAGAAATAGTTATCCTTTGAATAATCTAACTTAGCCGTGTTGCCTGTTACAAAAAACTTCTTCTCCCAGTAAGGACTGATAGTTTCGCGCATCAGGATATAATAGCCTGCAGGTTTTTCACCTTCTTTTGGCGCATCCCATTTTAAATCGGTATTGTTGGTTAAGCCGCCGCTAAGCATAATTACATTTTGCGGTTCGGCCGGCGCCCATGCCAGGTTAGCCAGTACAGAAAGATTCATACGGGCTACTTTTTGTACATAGTTATAATCTACAAAGTCAGGTAAATCACCATAGTTTATTCCTTTTTCGGTACGGATGCTTTGATGCTGACGGGTAAAGTCTTCATTCATCTCGGTAAATCTTACCGCTGTAAAGCCTTGTTGCAAAAATGGCACATGGTCGCCGCTGCGCGAGTAACGGTCACGACGGTAGATTAATTTTACATCCAATTGATCAACATAACGTTCTGCAATTTCTTTAGTATAACGTGCCAATTCTCTTGACGGGCTATCGCCTTCGCCACCATTACTTATTAAGCCTGCTATTTGCCTTTCATTGCCTGCGGCAGTAGTTGGTATGCCATCGCTAAATACCCTGACATGGGTGTTGTCTTTTAAATCATTGTCCATACCGTGCGTATTGCCTACAATGTCGTTATTTAACATGGCATCAATGTTCCACTTTTCGGCTTTGGCACGTTTGGCAACGTTGCCTGATCCATCCAATCCCTGCTCTTCACCTACTACGGCCATAAAAATTATAGTTGCCGGGAACGAACGTTTAGCCATTACACGTGCCAGCTCTAACGAAACCGCAGTGCCCGAAGCATCATCATTAGCACCCGGCTCAACTGAGTTAGCGTCCATCACATCATTTACCCTTGAATCATAATGCCCGGATACCATATAGATACGGGTATCTGTTGGGTCTGTTCCTTTTAATATAGCCAGTACATTTTTCAGTTTTGTAGGGTTAGCTATACGCGCACTTTTTGGCTGTGTAAAAGTATCAAACTGTACAGTCATCCTGCCGCCCGACTCTTTTGCATATAACTCATATTGTGATTTTAACCAGTTACGAGCCGCACCGCTGCCTTCTGTTTTGCTGGTTGTATCGCTTAAAGTATGGCGGCTTTTAAAACTTACCAGTTTGCGGATGTTGGCTTCAATATTTTTTGCTGATACCTCATCAACCATTTCTTTTAGCGCAACATCCTGTTTAACTATGGTAGTTTGCGCAACCGAGCCTAAGCTTAAAAACAATAAAGGGAGAGTAAATTTGAAATATTTCATGATATGACAGGGAATGATGAAGATTATTTTAACTATCTGCTTAATTAAGCTCCTAAAATAGCTTTTTTAATAAATTATAAGCCTATTTATTGGTAAAAAGATAAGCTTTATACTAAAAAACCAAAATTATTGGTAAAAACATATATAGACGTAAAGCAGTGCGCCCATATAATCCATTAAGAAGCAAAGTATTGCGCTTATGCAATGGTTATTCTTGTTCTTCTTCCATTTGCATCACATTGTCTGCCTGCTTAAAATTGCTGCGTACAAAGTGGCACCAGTCACATTCTTTTTTACCGCAGCCGGTATTAAAATCATGTGC
>DASWOZ010000339.1:0-2682 GCA_036398535.1 Mucilaginibacter sp.
GGGCTGGAAGAAGCCAAGCAGGAAGTAATGGAGATTGTAGATTTTTTACGGAATCCTAAAAAATATACCAATCTGGGTGGTAAAATACCCAAGGGTGCCTTGTTGGTAGGCTCGCCGGGCACAGGTAAAACCTTATTGGCCAAAGCAGTTGCCGGCGAAGCACAGGTTCCTTTCTTCTCTCTTTCGGGTTCTGATTTTGTGGAGATGTTTGTGGGCGTAGGTGCGTCACGTGTTCGCGATTTGTTTCGCCAGGCAAAAGATAAAGCGCCATGTATCATATTTATTGATGAGATTGATGCCATAGGCCGCGCCCGTGGTAAAAATAATATGGTGGGTGGTAATGATGAACGCGAAAATACATTGAACCAGTTATTGGTTGAGATGGATGGCTTTGGTACAGATTCAGGCATTATTATCCTGGCTGCAACCAACCGCCCAGACGTATTGGATTCGGCGCTATTGCGCCCGGGACGCTTTGACAGGCAGGTATCTATCGATAAGCCGGATTTGATAGGCCGCGAGCAGATCTTTAAAGTACACTTAAAACCGGTTAAACTGGCCGAAGGCGTAGATGCTAAAAAGTTATCAGCGCAAACACCAGGTTTTGCTGGCGCCGAAATTGCCAACGTTTGTAATGAGGCTGCTTTAATTGCTGCCCGCAAAAACAAAGAGGCCGTTGATATGCAGGATTTTCAGGATGCTATTGACCGTGTGATTGGCGGTTTAGAGAAAAAGAATAAGATCATATCCCCAGAAGAAAAACGCATTGTTGCTTATCACGAAGCCGGGCATGCTATTGCAGGCTGGTTTCTGGAACATGCTGATCCGCTGGTTAAGGTATCAATCGTTCCCCGCGGTGTAGCCGCTTTAGGTTACGCACAATATTTACCTAAAGAACAATTTTTATACACTATTGAGCAGTTGGAAGACGGCATGTGTATGACCTTAGGCGGCCGTGTTGCCGAAGATATAACCTTCGGTAAAATATCTACCGGCGCGCAAAACGATTTGGAAAGAATTACCAAGTTAGCTTATGCCATGGTTACCATATACGGCATGAATGCCAAAGTAGGTAATGTATCATTTAATGATGCACAGGGCGAATACCAGTTTAACAAACCATATTCCGAAAAAACATCGCAGTTAATTGACGAAGAAGTACGGAACCAGATCAACGTGATCTATGAGCGTACCAAACAATTATTGACCGATAAGCGCGATGGTTTAGAAAAACTGGCTGCCAAACTTTTAGAAAAAGAAATTCTGTTCCAGTCAGATCTGGAAGAAATATTGGGTAAACGACCGTTTGAAACCCGTACTACTTATGACGAATTTGTGAACGGCACACCTGAATCAAACCAGGAGCCTGCCGCACAAAGCTTAGTGCATGAAGGTGTAGGTGATCACTCCGGTACGTTTAACCGCAACCCAGAAGAAAAAGAAACAAACTCGGGCACTGAATAAGTTATGAGTTATAAGTAGTAAGTTTTGAGTTAATCTACTTGAAACTTACTACTCATTACTTAAATACTCTGCACTCCAAAATGAGGGATATTACTACATCAAAAGAGAAGCTGCTTAAAAAGATAAGGCAGGCTCTGCTTGAAAAAAGGGATAATCCCTATCCAAACCTGGAGAATTTACCGCATTACTCCCCAAATGATGAACTACTGGAAGTAGTCTTTGCCGAGCAGTTTATGGCCGTATCCGGTCAGTTTGCTTTTTGCGAAGACGAGGTTCAATTCATTGAAATGCTTTTAAGCCTGGCCGAAGAACGCAAATGGCGCAAAATATATTGTTGGGAGCCCCCGCTACAGGAACTGCTAAAACGCTACGAATACCCGTTTTTTGAAACCGATAAAGATTATGAGCTGGCCGAAGTTGGTTTTACGCTTTGCGAAGCATTAATAGCCCGCAATGGTAGCATCCTGTTATCAAACGCTAACGCGGCCGGCCGCCGGTTAAGTATATATCCGCCTGTACACATTGTACTGGCTTACACCTCACAACTGGTACTTGATCTGAAAGACGGATTTAAGATCATCAAAGAAAAATATGGCAAAGAGCTGCCATCCATGATCACTACTATTACCGGACCAAGCCGCACGGCTGATATTGAAAAAACATTGGTCTTAGGCGCGCACGGCCCTAAGGAATTATTTGTTTTTTTATTGGATGGTTAAATTAACACTTCTTCGCTATGCGCCAGCAAATGTTGGGGCAAATTGAAAAACACCACCTTGTCATTTATTTAATTAATACGATGCCATAGCCCTCTTCAGCATTTTGCAAAATTTTATAACTCAGAATGACAATTCTTATTGTGGGCTATTCTCCTCAACACTTGTAGCTACGCTTTTTAACAGCGCATTGTGCAATGCGCTCATTATAAGCTATTTATAAAACTAAAGAAAGAAGCATTGACAACTTTTTAAAGTTGTCAATGCTAATGTGGGTGACGTTAAACTTATTGTTTTAAAAACTTCATAGGGCTTCACAAATTGTCAGAATGACAAGTACGTTGTTTATGCCGAAATAGCAATCAAATCGTCATTTTTATTAAATAATCGCACTATTAAAAACACATTTTTTAAATTAAGTGTTTGCTGATATGGGTATTTGTTTAGTACCTTAACCAGACTATATACCAGTATGAGAATTTTCCACCTGAGCGCCGAATGT
>DASWOZ010000340.1:0-18201 GCA_036398535.1 Mucilaginibacter sp.
CTTTTCAGAACAATCATATCCGTATGCTATCGCGATAGCAACACTGTTATTTGTAGTTTTAATTGCAATTTTGGTTTACAACTATTTAAATAAAAACACCGGCGATTATGAAAATCTATTGGTTACATTTACTTTCGTATACGGAGCATTTATCATTATATCCTCTACCTTTTCGCGATATGAGCGCATAAATTCAAGGTTATTATCACCCTTGTTTATTACCTTACTATTAAGTTGTACGTACTGGGCCATAGGTTTTGTTAGAACCATACGCCCGCGGTTAAAATATATAGCTGCTCTTGTTTTGGCGGCATTAATGCTGGGCTTTTGCTATCAGCAATTAACTACAGATTTGCAACGCTATGATATTGAAAGAGATTATGGTGTACCGGGATATACTGATGATTCCTGGAATAAATCGGACTTTGCTGTTTATTTGAAAAAGGATAACAGCCTGTTTAAACCCGGCGTGCCTGTGTATTCTGATGCTAACGAAGCGCTTTATTTTCTTTCGGGAGCAAAGGTTAAGTTATTACCACATCGTTATTTTAGCAATGATATTCAAAAGTTTTATCAGGTAAAGCATTACTATCTGGTCTGGTTTAACGCAATGGACAACCCGGAACTGATCAGTTTAAAAGATGT
This sequence comes from Mucilaginibacter sp., assembly GCA_036398535.1. Taxonomy (GTDB): domain Bacteria; phylum Bacteroidota; class Bacteroidia; order Sphingobacteriales; family Sphingobacteriaceae; genus Mucilaginibacter. The sequence goes on from DASWOZ010000340.1 coordinate 646, forward strand.
GATTAAGGTTGAAAAGCTGAAACTATTAAAACAATTTGCTGATGGCTCCATTTATGAATATACCGGTGAGTAAGCAAATGGAGAATTGTAATTCATATAATTAAATTTTGATTTATTAAACAAGTACCTATATTTGCATCATTCAATACAAATGGAAAGTTTTAAACTACATCATCCTCATCTGCACCATCGCCACCATATGGCGACAAGATAATGTACGCGCTAAAACTTAATAACCCATTCCATTTACCCAAAAAATTCATTTGTGAAAACACTTAAAATAGCGATCCAGAAATCGGGGCGGCTCAACGAAAAATCTGTTGAATTATTAAAAAATTGCGGCCTCAACTTCGAGAATTATAAAAGCTCGCTAATATCGCCTGTATCCAACTTTCCATTAGAAATTCTTTTTTTACGGGATGATGATATACCCGAATATGTACAGGATGGTATTGCCGACCTGGGTATAGTTGGTGAAAATATCATTGAAGAAACAGAAGTTTCAGTAAGCTACCTGCAACGTTTGGGTTTTGGTAAATGCTCGCTTAAAATTGCCGTACCAAACAATAATGATATCCAAAGCATCCAGGAGCTTAACGGCAAATCAATAGCCACTACCTACCCGGTTATTTTGGGTAAGTTTTTACAAAAGCAAAATATACAGGCAGATATACGCACCATATCCGGCTCGGTAGAAATTTCACCGGGTTTAGGTTTAAGTGATGCTATTTGCGATTTGGTATCAACCGGAGGCACGCTTAAAAGCAACGGGTTAAAACCTTTTGCTGATGTTATGTCATCAGAAGCCATATTAATCAGCTCCAAACAAAGTGAGAGTTCTGATCTGGTACAGGAATTAATACAACGCATACAATCAGTATTACGTGCAAAAGAAACAAAGTATGTAGTATTAAACGTACATAAGGATAATTTACCTGTTATATTAAAATTATTGCCTGGTGTGAAAAGCCCATCAGTATTACCGTTAGCCGAGGCTGATTGGGTAGCAGTACACACTGTAATACCCGAGCGTGATTTTTGGGACAGGATAAGCCAACTAAAACAAGGCGGCGCACAGGGCATTGTAGTAATGCCAATTGAAAAGATAATACTTTAGCAAACTGTAGGTTGTGACGTGTTGCCCGTAATCAGGCCACACAACACCCGCTACACGACACTGAAACAATATGAAAGTATTCAACTATTCAGATCTAAGCACAGAAGCCATTGCAAAACTGGTTCAGCGCAATGTTGACCCGGCTAATGAGATACGTGCAATTGTTGAGGAAGTAATAAGCAACGTACAACAGCATGGTGACAGTGCTTTATTTGATTATGCCAGTAAGTTTGATAAGGTTGAATTAGATAAGCTTTACCTGGATAAAAACGAGCTTACCGCTATCGCCTCAACCATATTGCCCGAGCAAAAAGCAGCGTTAGAAATCGCTTACCAAAACATTCATAAATTTCACCAAACACAGTTAAAAGCCGAAGATAAAGTAGAAACCATGCCGGGTGTAAGCTGCTGGCGCGAATTGAGGGCTATTGAAAAAGTAGGTTTATACATACCCGGTGGCACAGCGGTTTTGCCAAGCACCTTTTTAATGTTGGGCATTCCTGCCCGCATTGCAGGCTGCCATGAAATTGTGGTATGCTCCCCCCCGCAAAAAAATGGCAAGGTAAATGCGTTTATCGCTTTTGTTGCGTTATTATTAGGTATTGATAAAATATATTTAGTTGGTGGTTCGCAAGCCATAGCTGCTATGGCCTATGGCACGGAAAGCATTACTAAAGTTGATAAGATATTCGGCCCGGGAAACCAGTTTGTAACCAAGGCCAAAACTATTATTCAATCCACTACCACAACAGCTATTGATATGCCGGCCGGCCCATCAGAAGTATTGGTAGTTGCAGATGAAACCGCGAAGCCTGAATATATAGCTGCCGACTTATTGGCACAGGCAGAGCATGGTATTGATAGCCAGGCCATATTGGTAACCACGTCACAACAAATAGCCGGAGAAACTTTGGCCGAAATTGAAAAACAGGTATCTGTTTTACCACGTGCAGAGATTGTTAAACAAGCACTGGATAATTCCTATATCGTGGTTACCAACACATTGGATGAAGCCATGCAATTTAGTAACCAATACGCGCCGGAACATTTAATACTGGCAACCGAAAGCTGGCAGCAGATCACCGGTAAGATCATTAATGCAGGTTCGGTATTCTTAGGAAACTTAACACCCGAAAGTGCCGGCGATTATGCATCAGGAACCAACCACACCTTGCCAACAAGCTCATATGCAAGGGCATATTCGGGCGTGTCGGTTGATTCATTTGTTAAAAAGATCACCTTTCAGCATATCACACCGGAGGGAATTAACAATATAGGGCCATCAGTTGAAATTTTGGCTGAGTTAGAAGGGCTGCATGCACATAAAAACGCGGTAAGTGTACGCATGAAAAATTAAACTTGTCATTGTAAGGAATGAAGTAATGACATAATAGTTAAATGAAATGTTTAGTTTAAACAACATACTTAGAGAAAACATTAAAAACCTCACCCCCTACTCATCCGCGCGTGATGAGTACCAGGGTGAGGCCAGCGTATTTTTAGATGCCAATGAAAATGCATTTGGCTCGCCGTTAGACCAGCAATTTAACCGCTATCCCGACCCAATGCAGTACGATGTTAAAATGCGCCTGAGCCAAATTAAAGGCGTACCTGCCCGGAATATATTTATAGGCAACGGCAGCGACGAAGCTATTGATATTTTATTCAGAAGTTTTTGCAACCCGGGTGTGGACAATGTGATACTGGTACCGCCTACTTACGGCATGTATGAAGTATCGGCTAATATTAATGACGTACAGACTAAAAAGGTTTCGCTTACTGAAGACTTTCAACTGAATTTGGAGGGCATAGCCGAAGCAATTGATGCACATACCAAACTCATATTCATCTGCTCGCCTAATAACCCTACAGGCAATTCCATTAACCGCGATGATGTGGAAACCCTGCTCGCTAACTTTAACGGAATTGTGGTAGTTGATGAAGCTTATATTAACTTTAGCAGGCAAAAAACTTTTATACAGGAGCTAACGGAATATGCCAACCTGGTTGTGTTGCAAACCTTATCAAAAGCCTGGGGGCTTGCTGGCCTGCGTGTAGGTATGGCCTTTGCCAGCGAAGAAATTATTGAGGTAATGAATAAAGTTAAACCACCTTATAATGTCAATGAGTCATCACAGCAGCTGGCTTTAAAAGCTTTGGCTAATGTTGACCAGGTGAATGACTGGATAAAAGAAACGCTGACCCAACGGGACAGGCTGGTTTTAGCGCTTAAAAACTTTGATTTTGTACTGGATATATATCCGTCTGATGCCAATTTCATATTAGTTAAGACCACTGATCCAAAAGGAATTTATAATTATTTAGTACAAAAAGGTATCATTGTACGTGATCGTTCAAAAATTGACCTTTGCGAAGGTAGCCTGCGTATTACCGTTGGCACGCCTGCAGAAAACCAAATATTGATTGAAACTTTACAAAATTTCAAATGAGCAATCCTGTAAAATTATTATTTGTTGACCGCGACGGTACCTTAATAAAAGAATCTGCCGACGAACAGATAGATTCGTTTGAAAAATTAGAGTTTTACCCCGGCGCTTTACAATATCTGCCTAAAATTGCTGCCGAACTTGATTATGAGTTGGTGATGATCACCAACCAGGATGGTTTAGGTACGGCTTCATTTCCAGAAGATACGTTTTGGCCGGTACATGAATTTATTTTAAAAACATTAGAGAACGAAGGCGTAAAATTTACGTCTGTTTATATAGATCGCACTTTCCCTACCGAAAATGCGCCTACCCGTAAACCGGGAACCGCTATGCTTACGCAATACTTTGATACGGAACGTTATGATCTGAAAAACTCTTTCACTATTGGTGACAGGGAGAATGATATATTGTTAGGAAAGAATTTGGGTGCAAAGGCAATATGGCTGAATAACCATTCGGGGTTAGGCTCGGGAGAATTTAAGTTAAAAGAAGATTTAAAAGATACCATTGCGCTGGAAACAACGGACTGGGAAAAAATTTATGAATTTTTGAAGTTGGGCGAACGTGTAATTGAACACAGGCGCGCCACTAAGGAAACAGATATTTATATCAAGATCAATTTAGATGGTACAGGTGAAGCTAACGTATCAACCGGGCTGCACTTTTTTGACCATATGCTGGATCAGATAGCGCGGCATGGCAGCATTGATCTGGAGATCACCGCAAAAGGCGACCTTCATATTGACGAACACCATACCATTGAAGATACCGGCATTGCGTTGGGCGAGGTTTTTGCACTGGCTTTAGGTAACAAAAAAGGCATTGAACGTTATGGCTTTTGCTTACCGATGGATGATTGCCTGGCACAGGCAGCTATTGATTTTGGCGGCAGAAACTGGATAGTTTGGGATGCAGAATTTAAAAGAGAAAAGATTGGCGAAATGCCGACAGAGATGTTTTATCATTTTTTTAAATCATTCTCTGACGCGGCAAAATGCAATTTAAATATAAAGGCCGAGGGCCAGAATGAGCATCATAAAATTGAGGCCATATTTAAAGCCTTTGCCAAAGCAATAAAAATGGCGGTAAAACGTGATGTAAATAAGATGGTTTTACCAAGCACAAAAGGAATGCTATAGAAGAATCAAGAACTAAGAATCAAGAGCCAGGATAATCAATGGGCGTCTTAATTCTTGATTCTTAAATCTTAAAAAGAATGGTTGGAATAATAAGATATGGCGCCGGGAACATTTTCTCCTTAACTGCTGCTTTAGAGCGGCTGGGCATTCCTTATGGGATGATTGAGCATGAAGATGATTTTGAAAAGTATGATCGCTATATTATTCCCGGTGTAGGGCATGCAGGTGCAGCTATGCATAAGCTGGAACAAACTGGGTTAGTACCTAAAATCAAGGCGCTTAATAAGCCAACCCTGGGCATTTGTGTGGGGATGCAATTATTAACCGCCCACTCCGAAGAGGGTGATTCAAATCTATTGGACATTATCCCGGTTAAAACTTTAAAGTTTAAAAACAATATAGACTATAAGGTACCGCATACCGGTTGGAACCAGGTTTATGCCGAAAAGGAAAATCCACTTTTTAAAAATATTCCCGCCGGTTCACATTTTTACTTTGTACATTCATACTTTATTGAGTACAATAAGGCATATACTTTATCATCAACCAATTATAGCATTAAATTTTCGGCCTCAATTTGGCGTAACAATTTTTATGGTGTCCAATTTCATCCCGAAAAATCAGGGCTGTATGGGGAAACCTTATTAACTAATTTTTCAAAATTATAAAGACATGTATATTATACCCGCTATAGATATTTTAGATAAAAAAGTAGTTCGTTTACGCGAAGGTGATTATAAACAGGTAACTGAATATGATGTAACGCTGGAAGAAATGATTGAAAGATACCAATCAAACGGTACCAACTTTATTCATATAATTGACCTCAACGGCGCCAAAAACGACTTCTCAAATCAACAATATTTGTTTGATGTGATACGTAAAACCGAAATGCAGGTACAGTATGGCGGTGGTATTCGCAGTATAGATAAAGTTAAAGAGCTGATTGATGCCGGTATACACCGCGTAATTGTAGGCACACAAGCCATTACTAACCCTATGTTTTTGGATGAATTAAGCAAAGCAATCTGCGGGCGCGATAAATGCTCAGACCAGGTGGTTATAGCTATTGATGTAATGGACGAAGTGATCAAATATTCCGGATGGATGGAAAGCTCGCCCATTAAATTAAAAGATTACGTGGATAAATGTTTAGCCTTAGGGTTTTTCCGTTTTTTGTGTACAGACATTAATAAAGATGGGAAGTTAGGAGGTGCAGGAGTTGAACTATATGAAAAACTGTTGGATCATTCACCATTTATTAAATTGATCGCATCCGGCGGGGTAAGTTCAATGGCTGATATTGAACAATTAAATAAATTAAAGGTAGAAGCCTGTGTAGTGGGTAAAGCTATTTATGAAGGCCATATTAGTATAGATGAAATTAAAAACTGGAATCTGGAATCATTGATGTCCATATAACCCCCCAACCCCCTAAAGGGGGAGTTGATTTGCATACGGAACTTGCAATGAAGAAAAAAATGTTTCTTGGTGCTAACCCGGAGATATTCGCAAATGCAAAATCGTTAAGATATAATATGACTCCCGCAGAAAATCTACTTTGGAGTTATTTAAATGTTAAAACGGGTTCCAAATTTAGGCGGCAGCATCCGTTAGGTAGTTATTTTGCTGATTTTTACTGTCATCAACATAAATTAGTTATAGAAGTTGATGGTAGTATACATAAGCTTCCTGAGGTAATACTGAACGATATAGAAAAACAAAACTTTCTTGAAAAAGAAGGATTAAAAGTAATAAGATTTACAAACAACGACATATTCAATCAACTGGATAAAGTGTTAGAACAAATAAATTCGCATATAAGCTCCCCCTTTAGGGGGCGGGGGGGGTTAACAAAAAGAATTATTCCCTGCCTTGACGTAAAAGACGGACGTACTGTAAAAGGGGTGAACTTTGTTAACCTGCGTGATGCAGGTGACCCGGTTGAATTAGCGTGGAATTATTCGCGACAGGGAGCAGATGAATTGGTCTTTTTAGATATAACCGCTACAGTTGAACGCCGTAAAACGATGGTGGAGCTGGTAAAAGCTGTTGCCCGGCAAATCAATATCCCATTTACCATAGGTGGCGGCATTAATGAAATTGCAGATGCTGATGCGCTGTTAAATGCAGGTGCTGATAAAATATCCATTAACTCGGCAGCGGTACGAAACCCGGCTTTAATTGATGAACTGGCAAAAGCATTTGGCGTGCAGTTTGTAGTTATTGCTGTTGACACCCGCAATGTAGAAGGGACAAACCTGGTGCACCTAAATGGCGGGCGCATTCCTACCGAAAAAGAAACATTAAGCTGGATAACCGAGGCCGAAAACCGCGGTGCAGGTGAAATATTATTAACCTCTATGGATCATGACGGTACTAAGGCAGGTTTTGATAATACGCTATTGAAATTGGTTAATAACGCGGTCAACATTCCCGTTATCGCATCGGGCGGCGCGGGTTCTGTTCAACATTTTGTTGATGTATTTGAACAAAGCAATGTGGATGCCGCGTTAGCGGCTTCGGTATTCCATTATGGCGAGATATTGATACCGGATTTGAAAAAAGTATTGAAACAAAAGAATATAGAGGTAAGGGAATTATAAATTTATTAATCTGTCATTTCGAACGATAGTGAGAAATCTTATACGACTTACATACAACCTTACCAACGTATAAGATTTCTCCTCGTTCCTTGTCGAAATGACACTTATATTTAACAATCATAACAAAAAGCCTTAACAAAGTTTTAAAACCTCGTTAAGGCTATCGCACAATTGAACAATGAATATAGATTTCAACAAAACAGACGGATTGGTTCCGGTGATTATACAGGATGAGCACACGCTTGAAGTATTAATGCTGGGCTATATGAACCGTGAGGCATATGACAAAACCGTTGCCGAAAATATAGTTACTTTCTTTTCGCGTTCAAAAAACCGTTTGTGGACAAAAGGCGAAACCAGCAATAATTTTTTGCATGTAAAAGATATTCGTATGGACTGTGATAACGACACCTTATTAATAAAGGTTAAACCCGATGGCCCTACCTGCCATACCGGTAACCGTAGTTGCTTTAATACTGATTATAACCAGAACTTTATTTTGCAGTTGGAACAAATCATTGCCGACAGGTATGAAAACCCTATAGAAGGTTCGTATGTAAACAAATTGCATCGTAAAGGGCTGAATAAAATTGCTCAAAAAGTTGGCGAAGAGGCGGTTGAAACAGTTATTGCCGCTTTAAATGAAACCGAAACCGACCTGATCAATGAATCATCCGACCTGGTATTTCATTTATTGGTGTTACTGCGCGAAAAAGGCCTAACACTGGAAACAATAGCCAGGAATTTAGAAGGAAGACATAAATAAGGCCATAGTCGATAGCCCATAGTTAATAGCTATATTTCTATGGTCTATTAACTATGGCCATGTACTAAAATATGATCTCTGTAGAAAAAGTAGCCGAACTAAACGGGCATGGTAATCCTATATTTGCGATGGAACTTTCGCAAAAGCCGGGTATATTATTTACCGGCGGCAATGATAAAGGTGTTGTGGAGTGGAGTTTAAAAAACAATGCTTTTATTAAAGTGATGTTCCCGGTGGCGGCTTCTGTTTATGCTATCCATTGCCCTGCCGGCTATCCCTTATTACTAACAGGGTTGCGCAACGGGGATGTGTTGGTATTTGATTTTTTGAAACAACAAGTGATCAAAATATTAAAGCATCATCAAAAACCCATATTTGATATTAAATCTGCCGGGAATAAAAAAGAACTATTAGTAGCTTCTGAAGATGGATCGGTATCCATCTGGAGCATGGACACTTTAGATCCGGTACATTCCATAAAAGTATCTGCCGATACTGTTCGCTGTATCAGTATTTCGCCTAACCAAAAACAAGTGGCTTTTGGTTGCCGCGATAATACCATTCGTATTTATGACCTGGAAGATTACGCCTTGATAAAAGTGTTAGAGGGCCATACTATGGCTGTATTTTCATTACAATATTCACCACTTGGCGATTATTTAGTATCAGGCAGCCGCGATGCGCAGATTAAAATATGGGATACCACCACTTATCAATTAATACATAATATACCCGCGCATTTATTTGCAGTAAACCATATTACATTTCACCCAACCCTGCCCTATTTTGTTACCGCGAGTATGGATAAAACCATAAAAATATGGGGATCTGATGATTTTAAATTATACAAGATCATCAGCCGCGAAAAAGGTTATGCTACCCATAGGCTATCTATCAATAAAATTGTTTGGGACGGCGATCATCTTATCTCAGCAAGTGACGATAAGGATATTATGGTGTGGAAAATACAGCTTGATTAATAAGTGAATTAGTGATTGTTAAACATAATGCTCTTCACTAATTCCGTTTAATAGTGTTTAACGTATGGGTATAGCGTTTTAATTGTTCGGAATAAATTCCTTTTTCGTCAATCATATCTATTTTAACCTTGCCGGAAGCATGAATAATATACTCTTTATTCAACATCATACCCACATGGGTTATTTTACCTTCCGGGTTATTAAAAAACGCCAAATCGCCTAACCGGGCTTCGGCCAATGAGTTAACTACTTCACCCTGGCCGGCCTGCATGCTGGCATCACGCTTTAAACGCATATTCTGCAACCTGAATACCATCTGTGTAAAGCCAGAACAATCAATACCAAAATGTGTGCGCCCTCCCCATAAATACGGAGTATTTAAAAATGATTTGGCAACAATATCTATCCGCTCTACTCTACCTGTATCGCCTATTATTTCAAATTTCTCATTCCCCATATAGCAGGTAGTGCCTTTTAAAAAGGAAAGTGAACTACCAACAGGCAAGTACAAAACACTATTATCAATTATTTTCCAGGCTTGGGTTACCGCCCGGTAAGTTAGCGGCGCGTTACTTTCTATAATGGTTTTAAAATCCATGTGGCTTAGCATGGCAAATTGAAGGCCACCTATCCATCCCTTATAATCATCTAACGCGGTTATAATTTGAACCCAGCCATCCTTCCATTCAATAATCTCGAAGACTTCTCCAAATAAAAGCTGCGAAACCTGTTCGCTACGTTCATTTGGCTCTGCACGAAGGGGTACAATAGCTAAGTTACAAATACCGTATTCCATATAATTAATGTGTTAGCTTGTACGTTAAAGCTAATTAAAAGTTACAACAACAAAAAAGGGAATGCTTTTCACAGCATTCCCTTTTTTGTTGTTTGATAAAAAACATTATCCGTTTATGTGTAACCACTCTTTTTTAGCTAAAAGCTCTTCGCGGGTTTCGCGCACATTTTCATCATCTACGCAGCAATCAACAGGGCAAACCGCGGCACATTGCGGCTCATCATGAAAACCCACACACTCGGTACACTTATCAGGTACTATATAATAAATATCGTCAGATAAAGCTGCTTGTGTTTCTTCTGCATTTAACGTAACGCCGTCACCAAAATCAATCACACCTTTTAAATCGGTACCATCCGAAAAACGCCAGGCTGCACCTGCATCATAAATAGCATTATTTGGGCACTCCGGTTCACAAGCCCCACAGTTTATACATTCATCGGTGATTATAATCGCCATATTATTTTAAATAATCTTATATTCTCAATTACCTTTGCCTTTTTATAACAAAGTGCAAATATAACAAAAAAAGAATTTAAGAGTTTGAACTCTACCACATATATATGTCAAAAATAAGCCGTATACAAATAATAAATGCCTTTTCAAAATTAGGCGCATATCTATCTACCCCAAACAAGCAGTTAGCTCAAATTATAGATAGTGAAAAACAGTACAATGCCTGGTTTACGCCCGGCAATGTTACTAAGGCAGTTATAGCAATTGGCAAAATGCTCGAAGCCGATCAACTAAATACATGGTTAGATAAATATGATCTTGAAAAGGGCCCGGGCAATAAAAAGATAGGCTTAATATTGGCAGGTAATATCCCTTTGGTTGGCTTTCATGATGTATTATGCGTATTGGTTACAGGTAACTACGCGCTTATTAAGGCATCTGCACAGGATTCACACCTAATTCAATACGTTTTACAAAAGCTGATTACTATTGAGCCAGCCCTGGCAAACCAATTTAGTTTTGTAGAACGCCTGGAAAACTTTGACGCGGTTATTGCTACCGGCAGTAACAATACCTCGAGGTACTTTGAGTATTATTTTAGTAAAGTGCCGCACATTATTCGTAAAAATCGTAATAGTCTGGCAGTATTAACAGGCAATGAAACAGAAGCGCAGCTATATGAACTGGGCCATGATATATTTGATTATTATGGCTTAGGCTGTCGTAATGTATCAAAACTAATGGTTCCGGCAGGATATGATTTTACCTTCTTTTTTGAATCGATACAACCTTACCAGGCTATTATAGATCACCATAAATACAACAATAACTATGATTATAACAAATCTATTTACCTGGTAAACGGCGATAAGCATCTTGACAATGGCTTTTTATTAGTTAAAGAAGATGCCAGATGGGTGTCGCCGCTGGCGGTTTTATATTACCAATATTATGATGACCTGCTATCGGCAGAAACAATTATAAACGAAGAAAGCGATAAAATACAATGCGTGGCAAGTGCTGTGCCATTAAAAATAAACAATCAGGTGGTTGATTTTGGCATGAGCCAGCAACCCGCGCTATGGGATTACGCCGATGGTATTGACACGATGGCTTTTTTAAGCAGACTATAATACTTTACCAAATCCTAATTCATATTTACCGGTTACTCATTGTACATTGATAACCAATGATATTAGTAAGACTTTCGTGATGTAATCATTAATTTGCAGAATTGCTGAAACCTTACAATTTTATCCGCACACACCAATCGCACCTGGTCAATTTGCATTTTGTGAAGAGCTTTTTAAAAGAAGACGGCGGCGCGTTAATTTTAGTGAATGATCATGTAAAGATCCCCATTTCCCGCCAAAACCGCGATATGGTAAAAGAAGCATTGAATAAAGCGTTATAGTAAAATTGATTTCTCTAAATTATCAGCGTATTGTTACCTTTGGTGAAGATCATAGTTAATGGATAATAGTTCATGGCAATTGGCAATGAGTACCATAAACTATTAGCAATTAACCATCAACTAAAATGTACATTATTAAAGTTAAGGGCGTTGCCAAAATACCGGATTATGTGCAGCTTAGAGACGATAAATTTACATTGCTTGCTTATTTCAGGGTTGACCGCCCGGAGAAATCATTAGACAAAGCCGGGCTTGGTGATAAAGCAGACTATATAATGAACATTATAAAAGATCTTCCTTTTGGCCAGATCTTAAAATTAGAACTATAACGATGATTGGAAATTCTATTATAAAGATTAACAATGTTGACATTTTTCAACAAAAGCACCTGGTTCTGTCACACGTTGATTTGCATATTGATAAAGGTGATTTTGTTTGGCTTATTGGTCAAACCGGTTCCGGAAAAAGCAGCCTGCTAAAAGTTATTTATGGCGATTTAAACATTGCCAGCGGCGAGGGCCATGCCTGCGGTTATGATCTGAATAAAATCTCTGATCGGGATATTCCATTTTTGCGCCGTAAACTTGGCATTGTTTTTCAGGATTTTCAATTATTAACAGATCGCTCGGTTGAGGATAACCTGCAGTTTGTAATGCGTGCAACCGGCTGGACTGATGCTAAAGAAATTGCCGACCGTACACTTGATGTACTGGAAAAAGTTGGTCTTCGTTCAAAGCTAAAAAAAATGCCGCATGAGCTTTCGGGTGGCGAGCAGCAGCGGGTGGTAATTGCGCGCGCGCTGATTAATAACCCCGAAATTATTTTAGCTGATGAGCCTACAGGTAACCTTGATCCGGATACATCTGAAGAAATAGTGTTATTGCTTAAACAGATCAGCCAGGCAGGCACCGCGGTTGTTGTGGCTACGCATGATTATCATATTATCCGCACCTTCCCATCACGTATTATTAAATGCGAAAACGGTAAGGTATTAGAAGATGTGCAGATAGCCTAAATTGGCCGGAACCGCTCATGACTTTGATTAAATGGTTACACTGACGTAAGACATCAACCTAATCCAAAAATCAGACAAATCAACGGTCAATACTGTCACATATACCTGAAAAACTTATTCCCGCTGACAGCTTGTCGGCTTTTGAACAATGGCGAGATACTTGACTTGCACTATTTACTTATGAATTTTGATATGCTTAAGAAAAAGAAAATAGAAGATACTGAAAATTCGGCTACAGATATGAATGAAAATAACGAGTTAAACGAGCAGGAACCGGCAGCAGAAATAACAGAAGCTACACCTTCTGCTGAAGACGTGTTAAAAGAAGAATTAGCACTGGCTAATGATAAATATTTACGTTTATATGCCGAGTTTGATAACTTCAGACGCAGAACCACCAAAGAGCGTATTGAATTATTACAAACTGCAGGTAAAGAAACTATTGTAGCCCTATTACCGGTACTGGATGATTTTGAACGTGCCGAAAGAGCTATGGAAACATCAACTGATGTGAATGCGGTTAAAGAAGGCGTAGCACTGATTCAAAGTAAACTAAATAATATTCTTACACAAAAAGGATTAAAGCCGATGCAATCAATAGGTCAGGCATTTGACCCGGAATTGCACGAAGCTATTACCAACATTCCCGCACCTACTGATGATATGAAGGGAAAAGTAATAGACGAAATGGAAAAAGGCTATTACTTGAATGACAATGTAATACGCTTTGCCAAGGTAATAGTTGGCGCATAATAATTATTGAAGAAGAGAATTAGTGATGGAGTGAATAGTTCACGTTGCTATCCTACTTCTCAATTATATAACATTGCAATTAGTAAAAGATTGAATTGTAAATTAAAATCACTCACTAATTCAATCACTCACTAATTCACACATTAAAAAAGATGTCTAAAAGAGATTACTATGATGTACTGGGCGTTGTCAGGGGTGCCGATGCAGATGAAATAAAAAAGGCTTATCGTAAAATGGCTATAAAATATCACCCGGATAAAAACCAGGGTGATAAAGACGCTGAAGAGCACTTTAAAGAAGCAGCCGAGGCATATGAAGTATTAAGCAACCCTGAAAAACGTCAGCGTTATAACCAGTTTGGCCATGCAGCCAATGCACAATCTGCCAACGGCGGTGCTGGTTATGGTGGTGCGGGCATGAATATGGAAGACATATTCAGCCAGTTTGGTGACATTTTTGGTGGCGGCAGCCCATTCGAAGGTTTTTTTGGTGGCGGTGGCGGTCGCCAAAGTGGCGGCAGGCGCGCGGCACGTGGCAGCAATTTGCGTATTAAGGTAAGACTGACACTTGAAGAAATTGCCAATGGAACCGAAAAGAAAATAAAAGTAAATAAACAAGTACTTTGTAAAACTTGTGATGGTACCGGTGCCAAGGATAAATCATCTTTTCAAACCTGTAAAACCTGCGGCGGGCAGGGCGCCGTGCGCAGGGTAACTAATACTATACTGGGCCAAATGCAAACTACCAGCACCTGCCCTACCTGTAATGGTGAAGGCTCGGTGATTACATCAAAATGTACCGTTTGCCATGGTGATGGTGTTGTGCGTGGTGAAGAAACCATTAGTATTAATGTACCTGCAGGTGTAAGCGAAGGCATGCAATTAAGCATGAGTGGTAAAGGCAATGCCGCGCCAAGAGGCGGCATGCCGGGCGACCTGATCATCCTGATTGAAGAAATTGCGCATGATACTTTAAAACGCGATGGCAATAATGTGATATATGATCTGCATATTACCTTTATTGATGCGGCGTTAGGCACCAGTATTGAAGTACCTACTATTGATGGTAAAGCAAAAATTAAGATTGATCCCGGAACACAAGGCGGTAAAATATTGCGACTGAAAGGTAAAGGCGTACCTGAGGTAAATTCTTACCATCGCGGCGATCAGCTCATACATATTAATATTTGGACACCAAAAGCATTAAGTAACGATGAGCGTGCCCTGTTAGAAAAATTACAGGACTCACCAAACTTTAAACCAAATCCGGGTAAAAACGAAAAAAGCTTTTTTGAACGGATGAGGGAATATTTTGAATAATAATCAATCCGCAATAATTTAAACGCCCAAAAGCTAATAGTTTTTGGGCGTTTTTGCTTTTGCAATATTTTATTGCTTTGAATTGTATATTTGGTAAGCTTAATTGATATATGAATAAAAAAGTAGCTGTAATGGATTTGGGTACCAATACTTTCCACTTGCTTATTGCAGAGGGCGACGCTGACCATTCGCATACTTTATTAAAAATTACCGATCCTGTAAAACTGGGCGAAGGCGGAATTAATAAAGGCGTTATTCAGCCGGCAGCTTTTGAACGTGGCATATTGACTATGCAACAATTTAACCAGCACATTCTGCAATATGATGTTGATGAAGTTAAAGCCATAGCTACCTCTGCCCTGCGCAGTGCAGCTAACGGAAAGGATTTTATTGATGAAGTAAAAGCTAAAACAGGCATTGTTATAGAAATTATAGACGGAGAAGCGGAAGCCGCATATATTTATAAAGGTGTAAAAGCCGGAGGCTGCCTGTCGCAGCAAAATTCGCTGATTATTGATATTGGCGGTGGAAGCGTTGAGTTTATATTAAGCAATGCAGACACCATCACCTGGAAACAAAGCTTTGAAATTGGCGCTGCCCGGCTAATGGATAAATTCCATCAAACTGACCCCATGCCTGTTGAATCTATAAATGAACTAAATACTTATTTAGAAGAACGACTTGTTGAGTTGTTTACAGCTACATCCCAGCATCTAATAAAAAATATCATCGGTTCATCAGGCGCATTTGAAACATTTGCAGCTGTGATAGAATTACAAAAAGGAAATCCATTTGATCTTAAAAAGGTAAAAAGCTATACATTTAATTATGCTGATTTTTTGAGCGTTACTGATCAATTAATCCATTCTTCGCACCAGGAACGGGTAAATAATAAAGGAATTATTCCTGTTCGGGTAGATATGATCGTAGTTGCTGCATTATTTACAAGGTTTATCATGAAAAAACTGGATATTTCTGAAGTAATTATGTCAACTAACTCATTAAAAGAGGGCGTTTTAGCCAATATGCTCGAATAATTTTAAATTTATCGACTCTCCACTCCCAAATCATCAACTTCATTTGTATATTGCTGTCACTTAAACTGACTTATAATGAAATTAAAAATCATTGGCTTAGGCTTTATTTTACTTTTAGCTGTTTCGGCAAATGCGCAAAGAAGAGGGCGCAGACCAACCGTTAATACGGATACCATAGCTTCTAACTATCATCCGGCAGAATCATTTGCCCCTATGTATTATACCGAAAAGGGGAACGAGTTTCACTCGGCCAATGGTAATCCCGGTCCTAAATACTGGCAAAACCGGGTTGACTATTTAATAAAAGCCAAAATTGATACTACTGTTAAAACACTAACCGCTACCGAAAGCGTTACCTATACCAATAACAGCCCGGATGCATTACCATTTTTATGGATGCAAATGGATCAGAATATGTACAAGAAAGATGCCCGTTCTAAATTTTTAGGCGGCTATACGGCTCCAAGTCCACAAGTTACGGATGGTTATCAAATTGAATCTATCTCGATTGTTCAAAACGGAAAGTCTGAAAAGGTTAATTATGTAGTTACAGATACCCGCATGCAAATACGTTTGCCTAAAGCATTGGCATCTGGTGCAAAAATCACTTATGTAATTAACTACCATTATACCATTCCTGGATCATTTGGCGGCCGTACCAATTTCAACCAAACTAAAAACGGTAAGAATTATGAAATTGCTCAATGGTTCCCGCGCATGTGCGTATATGATGATACACGCGGCTGGGACACCCTGCCATTTTTAGGAAGCGGCGAGTTTTATTGCGAATATGGCGACATTGATTACAGCGTAACCGTACCTTCAGATATGATCGTGGCCGGCTCAGGCGAATTAGTTAACCCAACAGAAGTTTTAACCGCTAAACAAATAAGCCGTTTAAACGAGGCCCGTAACAGCGATAAAACAATAATGATCAGAACCCTTGAAGAAGTTAAAGCTCATACGCCGCAAATAGCAGGAAAAGCAAACCTAACCTGGCACTTTAAAATGTATAATACCAGGGATGTTGCCTTCGGCGCGTCAAATACCTATGTATGGGATGCAGCAAGGGTAAATTTACCGGGCGGCAAAAAATCATTGGCCATGTCTGTATATCCGGAAGAAAGTGTGGGAAATGAAGCATGGGGAAGATCTACCGAATACCTGAAAAAATCAATAGAGTATTTTTCAGAAAAATGGTTCGTATACCCTTATCCTGTGGCTATAAATGAGGCAGGTGCAGCGGGTGGCATGGAATACCCGGGTATTGTATTTGACGGCTTACGCGACAAAGGCAGCCAGTTATACTGGGTTACCGCGCACGAGATTGGCCATAACTGGTTCCCGATGATCGTAGGGTCTGATGAGCGCCGTTATGGCTGGATGGATGAAGGCTTTAATACTTTTATTGACGTTTACGCGGCCGACGAATTTAACAAAGGCGAATATGCGCCAAAACGTGATGGTGAATATGCGCCGGGAAAAGGTAATCCTGCAGATGAAATTGTCCCAACCATCATCGACCCTAAGGCGCCTACCATCATGACTAATGCGGATGCCATTGGCGGCAATTACCGCCACCCTGTAGTATACTTTAAACCGGCATTTGGCCTGGTTTTATTACGGGAGCATGTGATTGGTAAAGATCGTTTTGATTACGCTTTCAGAAATTATATCCATCAATGGGCATACAAGCATCCGCAACCGG
>DASWOZ010000341.1:0-1615 GCA_036398535.1 Mucilaginibacter sp.
CCGGGAAATATAACTACGCCAAATTTCATGATACAAAACTAATATAACCGATCAAATTTGAACGAATGTAAAAGTTAAAAAGTGTTAAACTGGAAATAAACTATGCCTATAAGCAATAAAACGAACAATGATTCATAGAACCACCTTACGCTGGCATATAAAAAATAATAGGCAAAAAATATGGCTGCCGGTACAGCACATAGTAAAAAATGGTTTAAATGAAACTCGGCCTTTACATAAAAGGATAGCCCGGCTACTAAAAAAATGATAAATAAAAGTTGAAATGACTTCCGTATCTGCACATAACTTCTAAAAAAGTTTTGCCTTATCTTAATTAAACAAAGCAATAATATAGCAATTACAGGTATCAGCACCAGGTAATTATAATAGTTAAAGCTAATGCGATACGGAAATTTGGTAGTTAACGGCAGCCATATTTTATAAAACTGTCCCAGCCTGTCATTCATGTAATAAAAAACGGCTAAAAAGAAAAATATGGTAGCGTAGCCCATTATACCGGCAACCCACTCGCGCCAGTTAAAGGGTTTAAAAATCATTAACGCTATCCAGATGGTTAAAAACATATATATAAACGGCAGGTAGATCAATGATCCAACCGCTACGATCATCCCAAGGTCATAGGCTATTGACTGTGCATCGTTCCCTTTGTAAAAATCAAACAGTTTGTACAGCATGGCAATAACAAAAAAATTGCAGATCAATGGTGAGGTTAACACCAGGAAAGGTGTAAATAAACCCGAAACTACCACATACATCAACGCGGGTAAAAAGCTGGGCTTACCTAATAAATTGTAATGGCTGCATAATTGATTAAGCAGCAGAGCCTGTATAAATACAATAACCCCAGCTAAGAACACATTAACAAAAGGCGACAAAGCGTACTCATAAGCTACCGGGAATAGTAAACGGGCAAATGGCTCTACAAAGGTAAATTCTATTTTATCGGGTGTATGAGATACATACCCCATTCGCAGCAGCAGCAATAAGATAGCCAGCCACAAAACATTAATTGGATTATATGTCCTAAAGATATTGATCATGCCGGCTCTTTTTCAGACAGCAATATTAACAGAAAATACATTAGGATAAAACAGCATGGGGGTTTGCATATCGTTCAATCATATTATGCACAATCTGTGCGGTTTCGTCCGGAAAGTTAACTTGTATTTTGGTGTCGCTTTTTATCCAGCTATTTAAATGCTGCACAAAATGCTCATCAATAGCTTCAACAACGGGCACGCCTAATTTTGATGCGGCAAGGGCATTACATTGTTGTTCGTACTGCCCTTTCATAGGTATCATCATTACCTTTTTTTGCAGATACAAAGCTTCGGCAGGGCCTTCAAAACCGCCGCCCGTAAGCAACCCGGTGCAACTTGCCAGGCTTACATTAAAAGCCTCATTATTTACCGGGAATATATGCACGTTACCGCTTTGGTATGCCGTTTTTTGCCGTTTAGAAAATATTTGCCATTGTACATCAGGCGCCTGGCTTAAATATTTAACAAGCGTTTTATCATCATAAGCAGGCAAGTAAACCGTATAATGGCCCAGGTTGGTGGCTTGTAAATTGCGTATCTCGCTCCTGATTACC
>DASWOZ010000342.1:0-3825 GCA_036398535.1 Mucilaginibacter sp.
TGGGTCGTTTGGATTGCGTTTATCAGCTAACTGAAAAGCAATTTTAAAGCCGCGTTTATGTAACTCAGGGAAGTTGGCACCGTTTCCGGTTACACCGAATGGAAATGCAAAATAATCTATCTTTTTGCCAGTAATGTCTTCTAATAACTTTGTTGGTTTATCTAATTGTGTAACCCAATCATCAGTTGGCCTGGTAGTTATCTTACCGTTTTTACCAAGAATTTTAAGCGATGAAGTGTGCGATAAGCGATCAAAACGGTGATGATCCCAGGTATGGCTGCCAATAACATTGCCGGCATCAAAAAGCTGTTTAACCTGTTCCTTGCTCATATAATGCGGCCTGCCTAAAGATACCGTCATGATAAAATAGGTTGCTTTATAGCCATATTTTTTTAATTCGGGCGCTGCTATGGTAAACTGGTCAAGGTCAGTATCATCAAACGTTAATAAAATTGGCTTACTGGGTAAGGCTGCACCTTTAGTGAGATAATCATATAACTGATCGGGCAATATGGTATGGTAACCACTATCATGCAACATTTTTATATGTTCTTTAAACGTTGCAATGGGCATGATATAATCTTTTGCATTTTTGGAGTCGGTTGCGCGCCAGTCACGTATTTGGTGATAGCATAATACAGGCACTTGTTTGCGCGCCATAATTGCCGCGTTATTTTGCGCAACGGCTTGTTGCTGTAAAAACAAAGCAGAAATACCAACAGTTAATAGGGGAATAAATGATTTAAACATAATAATTTAAAGTGGTTATTTAGTGGGATTAATAGCAGGCTAAAATTATAATTTTAACTCGGGATATAGATAATTTATAAATAAGAAATATTAAAATAAAGACGGATTACCGCCCAGTTTTATCCGGCCTAAATGTTTGTAGGCACTCTCTGTAGCTTCACGCCCCCGGGCGGTGCGCATTAAAAAACCTTCCTGTATTAAAAAGGGTTCATAAACTTCTTCAATGGTGCCTTCATCTTCACCAACAGCGGTTGCAATGGTTTTTAAACCTACCGGGCCACCTTTAAACTTGTCAATAATAGTGGTCAGGATTTTATTATCCATTTCGTCCAATCCATGCTCATCAACATTCAGGGCATTAAGCGCGTATTTGGCAATGGTGGTATCAATATTACCATCGCCTTTAATTTGTGCAAAGTCACGGGTACGGCGCAGTAGCGCATTGGCAATACGAGGGGTACCCCGGCTTCTGCGGGCAATTTCATAAGCGCCTTCTTCGCTTATCGGTGTTCTTAATATCGATGCAGACCGCAGTACAATAGTGGTTAGCAATTTGGCATCATAATATTCTAATCTTGAATTTATACCGAACCTTGCACGTAAAGGCGCGGTTAATAAACCAGAGCGTGTGGTAGCGCCTACCAAGGTAAAGGGGTTAAGTGAAATTTGAACCGAACGGGCATTTGGTCCGCTTTCCAGCATAATATCTATTTTAAAATCCTCCATTGCCGAGTATAGGTATTCTTCAACCAGCGGGCTTAAACGGTGTATCTCGTCAATAAATAATATATCGCCGGTTTCTAAATTAGTCAGTAGTCCGGCCAGGTCACCGGGTTTATCCAATACCGGGCCCGAGGTGATCTTGATCCCTACACTCATTTCATTCGCAATGATGTACGATAGGGTTGTTTTGCCTAATCCCGGTGGGCCGTGCAGCAATACATGGTCAAGTGCCTCGCCACGCTGGCGGGCCGCTTGTACAAATACTTTTAAATTAGCTAATATTTTATGCTGACCGGTAAAATCTTCAAATACCTGCGGACGTAAGACTTTTTCAATATCACGTTCGGCAGGAGAGAGGTTTTCGCCATCAGGATTAAGATGCTCGTTCATTATGCGAATTTAGTGATTTGTTAATTAGTGATTAGAGATTAGTTAATCAGAAATTAGTAATAAGGGCAGGCACTAATTTCTAATCTCCGATCTCTAATTACTATCCTTCCGGGTACTTCCTGAAAATGCTATTGATCTTCATTTGGATAACTCCCCAAACCGCTTCTTTAAATATACCTCTCGACATTTTAGAGGACCCGGCGGTACGGTCAGTAAAGATGATAGGAATCTCCTGTACTTTGAAACCATGCTTCACAGCGGTATATTTCATTTCTATCTGGAAGGCATAACCTACAAATTTGATCTTTTGCAACTCGACGGTTTCCAGCACCTTGCGTTTATAACATACAAAACCTGCCGTAAAATCCTGGATGTTAATTCCGGTAATAAAACGTACATATACAGATGCGAAATAGCTCATTAACACCCGGCTCATGGGCCAGTTAACCACATTTACACCATTAATGTAACGTGAGCCTACAGAAACGTCAGCATCATCTTCGGCGCAGGCTTTTCTTAGCCTGATCAAATCATCCGGATTATGCGAAAAATCGGCATCCATCTCAAATATATAATCGTATCCACGTTCAATGGCCCATTTAAAGCCATCAATATACGCGGTACCCAAACCTTGTTTACCCGGGCGTTCCATGATAAAAAGATTGTCGGGGTAAACATTTTGCAGATCCTTAACAATTATTGGGGTGCCATCGGGCGAGCCATCATCAACAATAAGTAAATGAAAATCATGAGGCAAAGAAAACACTTTACGGATCATCCGTTCAATATTCTCCTTTTCATTATAGGTTGGTATAATAACTAAGCTATCAGGCACTAAACAAGTATTTATTCGTAATTAAAAGTTTTATACAATAGGGTTATCGGGATGAATCTCCTGGGTTTTATCGTCTTTTATATTCAGGCCGTCACCAATCAAATCACCTGCTAAATAAGCTTTTTCGCGAATACGCGGACTAACAAACAGGAACAGCACAAAAAAGAAAAGCATAATCCCCACAAACAGCCAATAGTACTTTTCGCCCGTAAAGTAGGCAAATATACCTTTATTAGATATATTAACATTTATTAACGTGGTGAAAAATGTGCCAACAGCATAAGTAAGGTAAAAAAGCGCTGTCAATGTACTTTTCATAGATGGGGGTGATTGCGTATAAGCATACTCCAAGCCAGTAATAGAAACCAGTACTTCGCCTGCCGAAAGCATGGCGAATGCAAATATTTGCCACCATACCGATGGATGTAAACCCGCATCTACTTTATGCTGTAAAAACGCGATAATAACAAAGCTTAACCCGGTGATAAAAAGCCCTGCACCAATTTTGCGCAAGGCAGTCAGCCTAAACCCTATCAGTTCAACTAAAGGATAAACGCCATAATTAAATATGGGTATAAATGCCAGTAAAAATATAGCGTTTACCGTTTGTATTTGCGATGGTAAAATATGAAAATCAAATATGCCCGTGTTCAGGTCAAGCTTGGTGGCTTGTATAATCCATTCAGAACCATTCATATCCCACAAGCCCCAAAAAGCAGGGATAAAGGCAAAT
Organism: Mucilaginibacter sp.; assembly: GCA_036398535.1. GTDB lineage: Bacteria > Bacteroidota > Bacteroidia > Sphingobacteriales > Sphingobacteriaceae > Mucilaginibacter. The sequence continues at coordinate 3,432 of DASWOZ010000342.1, forward strand.
ACAGCCAATACGCTCCATACAGATTTTATGGCTTCAACCTTTTCAACTCCATATTTTATTTCGGCGGTTTGCCAGGCTGTTTTATCAGTGTCTTTTTTCCCGAAATATTTAGCCAATACATATAGGTTTACCGCTACAAAGTTGTCTTTTTTGATGCCACGGGCGGGTAATCTAATATAGCGCTTTCTGCCCGAGAAAAATATAAAGGTTGCCAAAGCCATTAATATACCGGGTATACCAAAAGCCCATTTAGCTCCCGCTTTTTCATAAACAACAGGAATCAGCGCCAAACTAAACATGGAGCCGGCGTTGATGCTAAAATAAAACCAGCCGTAAATGCTACTCATCAGGTGTTGGTTTTTATGATCAAATTGGTCGCCTACGTTAGCGGATA
>DASWOZ010000343.1:0-4565 GCA_036398535.1 Mucilaginibacter sp.
ACAAGCGGCTCAAAATATTTCTCTTGCGGAGGATTTACCGGTTCGGCGGGTTTAACTAAAGTTTGTGCATTTAATTTGGTGAGTATATCCGCGTTATTGGCCAAAAAATGCGAATTGGCTACAAAAAGTTCAAGTTCCAGGTCACTTAGTTTGTCAGGGTTGTTTTGCAGGTATTCATAATGCTCATTTAATTCTTTTAAAATTGCCCCTATCTTAATAAATACTTCCTGTTGCTTCATGGCTTTGCTTTTGGGAAAATGCTTATCAAAAATAAGCATTAAATTGCTGATATTAGACCTCTGGAAAAATTTAGCATGCAGCTTACAGAAGACGTTTTTAAAAGAAGGAATGAAAGTGGCGGGAGCATTGAGGTGATTTGCGGGTCAATGTTTTCTGGTAAAACCGAAGAATTGATCAGGCGGATAAACCGGGTGCGTATTGCAAAATTGAGTTACCAGGTGTTTAAACCTAAACAAGATACCCGGTATGACGAAAAATCAGTAGTATCACATAACTCTAACGCTATTATTTCCATCCCGGTTGCTAAATCCCAGGCCATATTGTTACAGGCCGGGCATTTTCAGGTAGTAGGTATTGATGAGGCACAGTTTTTTGATGATAAGCTGCCTGATGTTTGCAACATACTGGCCAATAAGGGGGTGCGGGTAATCATAGCCGGATTAGATATGGATTTTAAAGGTCGGCCGTTTGGCCCTATGCCGGCCCTGATGGCCATTGCCGAATCGGTGACTAAAGTGCACGCCGTATGTGTAATATGTGGTAACCCGGCTTTATATTCTTATCGTAAAGTCCCTGGTAAAAACAGGATATTGCTGGGTGAAAAGGAAAGTTATGAACCCCGTTGCCGTATATGTTATAATTTGATCATCCCATAACGTTATTTGGTCAAATTAAATCGTATATTGACAATGTAATTTGCTGATGCAGATGTTAGTATAATAAATTTATATCCGGTTATGAATGTTAACGTAATTGCTATTGTAACTTCGCGTGCTGATACGGACGCTACGCTTCAAATCGAATTGAAAAAATTGGTTAAAGCTACTTTGTCCGAACCTGGCTGCTTATCCTACGAAATTTACGAATGCGATCAGCAAAAAGGGCAGTATATCATTACCGAGTTATGGGAAGATGATGAAGCTTTGACCAAGCATCAAAAAACACCTCATTATAAGTATTTTGTACACATAGCTCCGGCGTTACTTGCTCAACCTGTCGAAATTAAAACATTGACCCGCTTAATATAAATTAGTACCCCGTTTCAATAACCTTAATATGTAAAAAAGCAGTTCATTAAAACAAAATGGATACCCTGTGTTGTTAATAGGGATATTACGAAAAGACATATGGCTACTAAGAAGATATTGGTAATTGAGGACGATAAAGATATTAGGGATACCATTGTTTATGTGTTGGAAGAGCAAAATTATGAGGTAATTGCCTCCGAAAACTCTAAAATACTTAAATCATTGGATAGCTATAAACCGGATATGATATTGTTGGACAACTGGCTTACAGAATGGAAAAGCGACCCAAACGGGCAGCAGCTAAGCAAGGAGTTAAAATCAAACCCGGCAACAAGTCATATTCCGGTGATCATTATTTCGGCAGTGAGCGATATTAAAGAAATTGCCGAAGCGGGCATGGCCGATGGATATTTAAGAAAACCCTTTGACCTTAATGAACTGATTAATATTGTAAAACATCATCTTAAATAATAGCGTATTAATTCAGCCGCCTCATAGCCTACACCATTTAGCTTCTAAACAACCTCATAGACGAGGCCTTATAATAATGATTTAGCCTTTATGGGCTTCATTGTTGATAAGTTTATAACGATATTTGCAGGGTATAAGCTTTTTAAATAGTTTTAAACCGGATTTAATTTCAGCATCATGAAGCGCCTTATTGACCTCGTTAAAAACAAGTTTTTTTTGGTTACGATAGCCTTTTTGGTGTGGATGATATTTTTTGACAAGAACGACCTGTTTTCGCAATATGAATATCACCAGCAGGTACACAAGCTTAAACAGGAACGCGATTTTTATAAAGCCGAAACTGAAAAAGTAAGCAAAGATCTGGACGAGCTAACCTCAAATCCTCAAAAGCTCGAAAAATTTGCCCGCGAAAAGTACCTCATGAAAAAAGATAATGAGGATGTTTTTGTAATTGTGAAAGAGGAGAAAGCACAATAATAACAACCTTCCCAACACCGATGGTGATAACACCGAACACAGGCTATTTCGGTACACCCCCGAGCGTCATTGACATGGTGGGGGATATTGGGGTGGAGGATTGGTATGATTAAAATAAAAACTATGTCATTGCGAGCGTAGCGCGGCAATCTCGTCCCTGATAGGCTGCACGCTATCTATTAGCGACGAGATTGCTTCAACCGCACACGCCTCTCGCATTGCCCTTGTTTCGCAATGACATGGCGGGAGATTGGGATGAATGGATTGGGATGATTAAAATTCTGTTACCGAATTACTAAACCCTTACAGCAATGACATGGTGTATTATTCTCGCCAATTTTCTACATTTGAAGCATGAGTATTCTTGTTGAATCCTTAACCAAAACTTACGGCACACAAAAAGCAATTGACGGCATTTCATTTACGGCTAATACGGGTGTATTAGGCTTTTTAGGGCCAAATGGCGCAGGGAAATCAACCACCATGAAGATTTTGACCGGCTTTATTCAGCAAACATCAGGTAAAGCGTCGGTATGTGGTTTTGATGTGGAAAAGGATGCGTTGGCCGTTAAGCGCAACATTGGTTACCTGCCCGAAAGCAACCCACTTTATACAGATATGTATGTAAAGGAGTCGCTGGAATTTATTGCAGGTATTCATCAGCTAAACTCACCTGCACAGCGCATTGCTGCTATTATTGAACAAACCGGACTTGGCCCGGAGCAGCACAAAAAAATAGGACAGCTTTCCAAAGGCTATCGCCAAAGGGTAGGGCTGGCGCAAGCCATTTTACACAACCCGCAGGTGCTGATATTGGATGAACCTACATCCGGGCTTGACCCTAACCAGTTAATTGGTATCCGGCAGTTAATTCTTGATCTGGGCAAAACAAAAACCATTATCTTATCAACCCATATTATGCAGGAGGTAGAAGCCGTTTGCAACCAGGTGATCATTATTAATAAAGGAAAAATAGTAGCGGATGATAGTTTGGCGGGGTTGAAAGAAAAGAGCAATAGTAAATCGTTAGAAAGTATATTTATAAGTTTAACAAATAATAATTAAGCGTCATTGAGAAATAACCGGTGTCATTACAAATAATAGCAATGACGGGTAAAGTAACATGACGGATAAATAAAAAGAATGTTCACAATCCTCAAAAAAGAAATAACATCTTACCTCAGCTCGTTGGTAGCCTATGTAACTATAGGCGTATTTTTGCTGGTACTCGGTTTGTTTCTTTGGGTATTTCCTGATTCAAGTATATTAGATTATGGCTATGCCGGGTTGGACAGCCTGTTTAATACCGCGCCATACCTGTTTATGTTCTTAGTGCCGGCCATTACCATGCGGTCATTAGCCGAAGAACGTAAGGAAGGTACCTTTGAACTATTACTTACCCGCCCGCTAACCGACTGGCAAATTGTATCAGGTAAGTATCTGGCCAATGTGGTATTAGTGTTGTTTGCCTTAGTGCCTACGCTGGTTTATTATTATTCGGTAGCTACCTTAGGTACGCCGCAAGGTAATATTGATACAGGTGGGGTTACTGGGTCTTACATTGGCTTGTTTTTATTGGGGGCATCGTTTGCCGCAATTGGTTTATTCGCTTCATCGGTTACTAAAAATCAGATCATCGCTTTTACCATAGCGGTTTTTCTTTGTTTCTTTTTTTATAGCGGGTTTGATTCATTAAGCGGATTATTATCCTTACAAAATTTAGGTTTACAGGAACTGGGCATTACCGAGCATTACCAATCGGTAAGCCGCGGGGTTTTAGACACGCGTGACTTGGTTTACTTCATACTTTTATCAGGGCTATTTATTTGTTTAACGCTGTTTGTGTTATTAAACCAGCGTCAAAAAAGCCTGAATAATAAAGTTATGTTAGGTGCCATAGCTGTATTGGCTGTGCTTGGTGTTTTATCCAGCCTGGTATTTACCCGTTTTGATTTCACTAAGGAGAAACGTTATACGCTATCACCCATCAGCCGTAATATAATGGATAGCCTGCAACAGCCGGTAAAGGTTACGGTTTATTTACAGGGTGATTTCCCGGGAGGGATGAAGCGCCTGCAACGTGCTACAAAAGATATGCTGAGCGATTTACAGGCATACAGCCACCGTAAATTGCAATTTGAATTTGCTGACCCGCTAAAAGGGCTAAATGCGCAAGAACAAGACCAAGCCATACAGGGGCTTAAAGAAAAAGGTTTAGAACCCAGCTACCTGAGCGTAAAAACGGATGACGGTTTAACACAAAAATTATTTATACCCGGTGCTTTGGTTAGTGCAAACGGAAAGGATGTTCCGGTTAATTTACTGCAAAAGCGCATCGGGCTGTCTGAT
>DASWOZ010000344.1:0-4390 GCA_036398535.1 Mucilaginibacter sp.
CACAGCACAATGGATACCGTGGCTAAGTATATCCCACCAATAGAAGTTTATAGCCCGGCTGCTGTAAGCGGTTATAACGCGGATAAAAATGAGATGATCAACCCATTCTCATCACCGCACGATAGCAGGCTTACCTGGGAGGTAATGCTGCGCCAAACCAGCGATTGGGAAGGAACACTATGGGGTAAGCCGGATTGGGCTGACAGGCCCACTGGCGACATTACGCAATATAAAGCACGTAAACGCAACGAACCTGGTGCGGTTTGGAAATATAATGATGTACGGGTAAATGCACTGGCATTAGCTGCTTTATCAGTATGGCGCAAGCCTTTGCCTGATGTACTAAAGGAAAACATAATGGACCCTATAAGTGCCTCAAATACCTGGCGCTGGTTTGGCTACTGTAACTCGTGGGTAGTACTTGATGGCAAGGCTGTACAATCTGTAAGCGGCGGCGGGCATTGGGGTGGCGGGCTATTTATTAATGCATATGACATGGGGCGCTTTGGCCTGTTAACATTGCATCATGGTAACTGGGATGGCAAACAACTGATTAGCGAGCAATGGGTTAAACAAGCATTAACGCCTACAACCGCTAATACCGGTTATGGTTACATGAACTGGTTTTTAAATACCGATAAAAAGCTGCTGCCATCGGCGCCGGCAAATACATGGGTGCATATCGGGAATGGCACCAATATGATCTATTGCGATCCTGACCATGATCTAGTAGTGGTTGCTCGCTGGATAGATAATAATGCTATGAATGGATTAATAAGCAATGTATTAGAGGCTTTTAATAAATAACTATCTATAACATCCTGGTCAGCAAAGCTTCACTAAAAAAAATAGTGCATATTGTCAATATATAATTCCGCATAGAAGAGGTATATCCAAACAAAAAGCTAAAATTTTTAATTTTACAATTAAATTAAATCAAAATTTGCACATTTGTTACGGATGGAACAATACTTTATTATAGATTTTGATAGTACATTTACACAGGTAGAGGCATTAGACGAACTGGCACGTATCTCGCTTAAAAATCATCCGGACAGAGAAAAGATATACCAGCAGATAGAGGATTTGACTAAGGCCTCCATGGAGGGCCGCCTTTCATTTACACAAAGTCTGGAGTCGCGGGTTAGGTTATTGCAAGCTAATCGCGATCATTTAAAGCAACTCATTACGCATTTAAAGAAAAAGGTATCAACCTCATTTTCGCGCAATACAGAGTTTTTTAAAAGCCGCCAGGATGATGTGCTGATCGTATCAGGCGGGTTCAAAGAATTTATTATTCCTGTAGTTACCGAGTATCATATCAAAAAAGAAAATATTTACGCCAATACGTTTGAGTTTGATGAAGATGGCAATATTATTGGCTATGACCGGGAAAACCCCTTATCGCAGGAGGGCGGTAAGGTAAAGTTGTTAAAGGAGCTTAATTTGCAAGGCGATATTTTTGGCATAGGTGATGGTTATTCAGATTTTCAGCTAAAAGAATCGGGTATGATTAAGAAATTCTTTGCCTTTACAGAGAATATTGAACGTAAATCTGTTGCCGAAAAAGCTGATCATATTACGCCCAGCTTTGACGAGTTTTTATATATCAATAAATTTCCGCGTGCTATATCTTACCCTAAAAACCGTATTAAATGTTTGGTAGTGGGGGTGATTGAAAAAGAGGCGTTAGCACAAATGCGTAAAGAGGGTTACAACATTCGCGAGCGGGATACTATTGAAGAAAAATACCTGGAAGAAGCGGGAATACTATTTTGCGATGAGGCTAATCAACCCACCCCCGGGCAAATACAAAACGCAGGCCGGTTGAAAGTCATTGGTTGTTTTGGAAAGATAAACCGGAAATTGGCAGAGGCCGCATGCGAATACGGCATTATCATTTTTGACGACCCTAAACATAACCCGCGTAATGACGATTTTATACCAAAACGTGTGATGGGATTTATGAATGAAGGCAGAACGCATACCAGCTGTAATTTTCCTGATCTGCAGCCGCCACGAAATAATAACGCGCACCGCCTGATACATATTCACAAAAATACACCCGGCATTTTAGCTAAAATAAACGATGTTTTTGCCCGCCACAATATTAATATAGTTGGCGAGTTTTTGGTAACAAACGCACAAATAGGCTATGTAATTACCGATGTAAATACTGGCTATGATACCGAAGTGCTTAACGAGCTAAAAGCTATTGAGCATACCATTAAGTTCAGGTTGTTATATTAGTCTTAAAGACCGGAAGTCGGTAAAATCTGTAAGCCTGATTCTATACTTTTGGACTTACTTACTTTCGGATTCTTTAAACGGTACTACTAAAACCGGGATTTCTGAATGCCTTACTACATGTTCGGCAACGCTACCCATAAAAAAGCGATCTAACCCAGTACGGCTATGGGTGCCAACAACGATCAGGTCGGCGTTAAATTCTTTACTGCACTGGATAATTCCATCGGCGGTATCGCCATATTCATTAAAATGAGTTACCTCCAAATCATTGCCAAACTTTTTTATCGTTCTTTCAATCAGCGTTTCCGAAACATCATTTTGAATATTTAACATTTCAAGCTCATTGATACCTAATGATTGTGGTGGTGATCCCAACAAAATATCTGAATTTGTTGTTGCCGGGATAACCATCGGCTCAATAATATGCACCAAACCCACATGGGCCTTAAAAGATTGAGCAATGCTAAAACCATATTCGGCAGCGTGTTCGGCAAATTTACTATCGTCAATGCCGATAAGTATTTTTTTGATTTTCATGATTATAAGCTTGTGTTATTGCTATAACAAAATAACCCCAATATGTTTTGTTACTTACCGTTTAATAAACCATTTAAGGTCATCCAATTACTGCACCATTCAAACCAATGTTCGGGGCTTTTAGGATTATTTAAACCAAAGCCATGCCCGCCTGCCTGGAAAACATGCAATTCGGCTTTTACCTTCGCTTTTACCAGCGCGTCATAAAACAGTAAGCTGTTTTGAATGGGCACGGTGGTATCATCTTCGGCCTGTACTATAAATGTGGGCGGTGTATTTGCGGTAACCTGTTTTTCATTGCTATACAAATCAACCTGTTGTGCGGTAGGAGTTTTACCAATTAAATTATCTCTTGATCCTTTATGTGCCTGTTCGCCAAATGATATTACCGGATACATCAGTACCATAAAATCAGGGCGTACGCTGGTGCCTTTATTGGCAATGGCTACTTTGTCAAAATGCGTTCCGGCTGTTGATGCTAAATGGCCACCTGCGGAAAAGCCCATAATGCCCACCTTATTGGGGTTAATTCCCCATTCGGCAGCATGGCTGCGTACCATTGCTATAGCGGTTTGCGCATCCTGCAGGGGGCCTATGGTTTTATCCTGCATAATGTCATCACTGGGCAGGCGGTATTTTAAAACAAATGCGGCAACACCAATTTTATTAAACTCTTTTGCCACATCAAAGCCTTCGGATGTAATAGCCAGGGCGCGATAACCACCACCCGGACAAATAATTACCGCCGCGCCATTGGCTTTATCTTTATCCGGAAAAAATGGCGTAATAGTAGGATTGGTCACCAAAATCAGCATGCTTGCCCTTGCCGGATCTGGTTTCTCTGCATAGGCAGCCGGTGCCGGTTTTGAATTGGGCACCCCATCCGGATATAGTGGAATGGGTTGGTTATTTTGCGCAAATGTAAATAATGATGATGCCATCAGGACGGCCAAGGAAAGGCTTATTTTTTTCATGAATTGCAGGTTTGATAATTGTTCCTGCAATTTGGATAAAATATTTTTATCGTTAAAGCAATTGTCATAAATACAATTATATAAAACTCAAATTAGTCCTTCGGCCCTCCAAATTCCATTAAATAAGCTTTTAAAAACTCGTCAAGATCACCATCTAAAACCGCTTGCGCGTTTGATGTTTCATGATCGGTACGTAAGTCTTTAACCAGTTTATATGGATGCAATACATAATTCCTGATCTGCGATCCCCATTCTATTTTTTTCTTATTGCCTTCAATTTTATTGGTAGCTTCCAAACGTTTACGCATTTCGGCTTCATATAACTGCGATTTTAATAAGCGGATGGCGTTATCCTTATTTTGCAATTGCGAACGCGATTCCTGGTTTTTGATAATGATACCTGATGGCTTGTGATATAAACGTACCGCAGTTTCTACCTTATTTACATTTTGGCCACCTGCGCCACCCGAGCGGAAAGTTTCAAATTCAATATCTGCAGGGTTGATCTCAATTTCTATCGTATCATCAACCAATGGATAAACATATACGGATGCGAATGAAGTATGGCGCTTGGCATTTGAATCAAACGGAGAGATCCTTACTAAACGGTGTACCCCATTTTCGCCCTT
>DASWOZ010000345.1:0-29822 GCA_036398535.1 Mucilaginibacter sp.
TCCATCTGTTGGCCATATCAGCGCCATTGGTGCATTCTTCGTGGGTGGCGGTGCGTTTATTTCCTGGTGTACGGTATCCACAAAAAAAGTATCGCAAGTAAAGTTTGTGTATAACTTTTCTAATGTTAAATACTTAAAATAATATGAATGTCACATTGTCATGGCAGTACTTGTGGCAAGCAGTTTGAATAGTATATATTTGTACATACAATATTAAAAAACATAGAAATCATGGCTTTAGAAATAACTGATGCAAACTTTGAAGAATTGGTGCTTAAATCAGACAAACCGGTATTGATAGATTTTTGGGCAGAATGGTGTGGTCCGTGTCGTATGGTTGGTCCGGTGGTAGAAGAAATTGCTAAGGAGTATGAAGGCAAAGCTGTTGTAGGCAAAGTAAACGTTGACAACAACCCGGGTATATCTATGAAATTTGGTATCCGCAATATCCCTGCTTTATTGTTCTTTAAAGACGGCGAAATTGTTGACAAACAAATAGGTGCAGTACCTAAATCTGTATTAGCAGATAAATTGATTAAACAATTAGCATAAACTCCATAAACTAAAAGTATTAAAAGCGTCCTGGTTTACCGGGGCGCTTTTTTATGCGCTATATGGATGTAATAATTGGCCTGTAAAATAGTTATAGCTATTAAAGCTATTAAATAAAATAGCTTGATTCTTGCTTCTTTACTCTTGCTTCTAAATCAAATTATATATTGCGTTTTATTTGGCTGCAAAATTGGATTACTTTACATTAGTATATGCTTAAATTAAATGATGATCAGCAGGTAAGGCAGTTAGCTAACCTTGAATTACTGGCGCGGCAGGTAGTTGAAGGTTTTATAACCGGCCTGCATCAAAGCCCGTTTCATGGGTTTTCGGTTGAGTTTGCCGAACATCGTTTATATAATAATGGCGAATCTGTAAAAAATATCGACTGGAAGCTGTTGGCCCGCACCGATAAGCTTTTTGTAAAGCAGTTTGAAGAGGAAACTAACCTGCGCAGTTACCTGTTGCTGGATACCTCTTCATCAATGAATTTCCCGGATAAGGGAATTAATAAGCTGCAATTTTCCATTTATGCTATCGCCTCGCTTATGTTTTTGTTTAAGAAACAGCGGGATGCATTTGGCTTAGGGCTTTTTTCGGATAAAATTGATTGGTTAAGCGGTGTCAAAACCACCTCCACGCATTTGTTTTATTTATATGCTGAACTGGAAAAAATGTACCGGCAGCCTAAGCTCAATACAACTACCAATATTACCGATGTGCTACATCATATTGCCCAGGAGGTTCACCAGCGGTCAATGATCATTATTTTTAGCGATATGCTGGAAAATAACATGAGCGCCGAAAAGCTGAATGCATTGTTTGCTGCTATACAGCATTTAAAATATAATAAGCACGAGGTTATTATTTTTAATGTAAATGATAAGCATAAAGAGTTTGAACTTGGCTTTGATAACCGCCCGCATCATTTTATTGATATGGAGAGTGGTGATGAAGTAAAAGTTCATCCCGGTAAAATACGGGATGCTTATCGCACCTCATTAGCCCAATACAGGCATGAACTGGAACTAAAATGCGCCCAATATCACATTGATCTGGTTGATGCCTATATTAATGAAGGCTATAACAATATTTTAAAAACTTACCTTGCTAAACGAAATAAGATGATATAACCCCCTCTAAATCTCCCCGGTAGGGGAGACTTTTAGTTTTTCTTACCGGGGGGAGATTTAGGGGCTAATTAATTCAAATTCCTCAAATCAATTCACACAACTCAGTGTTACTTAATAAACGTATTTTATATATATGAGACTATCTGTTGAACGAAAACCCGTAAGAGTTAATCCCGATCCGAAACGTGTAATTGCCAGATTCTTTTTTAATGGTAATGATCGTGCTAAAGAAGTAATTCAACGTGTAATGTCAATAAGCGAAGAAGATGCTTTTGCAATTATCTCACCATTATTACAGGAATACTCCAAACGCCATAGAAATATAACCCGTGTTTTAAACCGTCATTGCAGTAAATTAAAACCGCTTTTTGCCGAGCTTGATATTGATTTTGATACCCTTACTGTTTATCGTAAACTACTTATAGGATCATATTTTACGCATGAATATTCAATTGAATCGGCCGCGTTTTTTAATCCATCCATTGTACAGGACCCAGACCAAACAGAGTTGCAGGAGGGTGAGCGCCGGGTGATTATGAGCTTTAGGGCAGTAGGCGAGGGCCATATTTCGTCTATAACCTTCCGCAGGGCATTATTTGATAAGTATAATAACATTACCGTTTTACCGGCTGGTAATTATATTGATGAAGCTGAAATTGTAAGGAACGCGGTTTATAATAAAAAACTGTTTTTTGATAAAGCGGCTATTACTCAAATTGATATTTCGGTATTAAATGAACTGGAATCAAAGCTGGATCACCATTTCGAATATTCTAATCTGAGAAAGATCATCGTAGATTCGCAAAAAGGGCAGGAGAGCGATTTGAAAAAGCTGGAGTATGATAAAGTACTTTGGCTGGCCGATTCCTACTATGAAATTGTATTTTCAATGGATACGGATATATCTGACAGGGTAATTTTTCCAATCTCAGAATATGAGCGTAAAGGTATTGAGGATGCCCGTTTTGTAGAGTTTAAAACAGACGACGGGACATCTATTTATTATGCCACCTATACCGCCTATGATGGTACATTGATTATGCCCAAGCTGTTGCAAACCAACGATTTTTATAACTTTAAAATAATGCCTTTGTACGGTGATGGCGCACAGAATAAAAACCTGGCGCTGTTTCCGCGTAAAATAAATGGCAAGTACGTGATGATATCCCGTATTGATGGTTGTAATAACTACATCATGTATTCTGATAAGATCAATATTTGGGAAAAGCCTATTTTATTACAACAACCTAAGTTTACCTGGGAGTTTGTACAGATAGGTAACTGCGGTTCGCCAATTGAAACCGAACATGGCTGGATTATGATAACGCACGGTGTTGGACCAATGCGCCGGTATGTATTAGGCGCCAGTTTATTGAAACTGGATGACCCGGCGGTAGAAATTGGACGTTTAAGTGAGCCGCTGCTTATCCCTAACAGCGACGAGCGTGAAGGCTATGTGCCAAACGTAATTTACTCATGCGGTTTTATTGTAAACAATGATAAACTAATCATTCCCTACGGGCTTTCAGATTATTCAACTTCATTTGCCGAAGTTAACCTGCATGATTTGATTGCCAAGCTTAAAGAGGAGGCAACAGAACACAAAGATGCAAGCGGGCATATTGAAAAAGAAGAAGAGCCGGTTCCCGAAAAGCATGCGCATAAAGAAGTAATCGTAGCGAAATAACATTTAAAAATCCCCTAATATGGTCGAAGTTTAGCATAGCGTAACTTCGACCAGTAATGAGCCTATTTCAAGTTATGAAGCAGACAACCTCCTCTTATTTACTTAATATCCGATAATATAGTTCTAAATAATCATCCACCATTTTATCTTGTGAGAATTTAGAGGTTGCCCATTCAAAACAGCTTTTCCTGCTGATGGATTGTATAGAATTTACAGCGTCAACAGCCTTATCAACGGTATCTACTAAAAAACCGGTTTCCTTATCCTTTATTAATTCAGGCATGGAGCCACGGTTAAAAGCAATGACCGGCGTACCGCATAGCATTGCTTCGGCCACGCTTAAACCAAATGGTTCATTAAAACTAATAGGGTGCAATAATGCCAGCGCATTGCCCAGTAGCGTATTTCTCTTTTCTGGCCCGGCACTGCCTATGTATTCAATTTGTTCGTTTAACTGCGGTTCTATTTTTTCTTTAAAGTAATCAGCATCCTGTACTATGCCTGCTATCAGTAGTTTTTTGCCGCTTTTTTTAGCTATTTCAATACTTTCTGCGGTGCCCTTATCGGGATGTATGCGCCCGAAGTACAATAAATAATCTTCGGGCTGCTCTGTAAATGAAAAATTTGCGGTGTCTAAACCATTGTATACGGTGGCTATATAGTCAAGTTCAGGGCTCCTGTCTGAATTGCTGATGGATACATAGTGCCCTATTGAATTGTATTTTTTGTATACCGGGATAATTTTGGCTGATGAAAAACCGTGGATGGTAGTGATCACTGGTGTTTTGATCAGCCCGGAATAAGTAAGGGGCAAGAAATCAAAATTATTATGGATAATGTCAAATTGGGCTGCCTTCTCCATCAGGTTACTGATATGCAGGCACTCTAACACTTTGGCATCTTGCGTACGGTCATCTTCATAGCCTTTTTCGCAGGCAAAATCAAGCTTGCCTGCTGTAATAGAATCGCCTGTGGCAAATAGTGTTACCTCAATACCCCGTTTAACCAATCCTTCTGCTATGTTTGATGCTACCTGTTCCCATGGGCCGTAATGCCTTGGTGGTGTACGCCAGGCAACGGATGATAATATAGCTACCTTCATTTAGCAGACGAAAGTTTTTTGTTGCCAACCTTGTTATATTCGTACTCCAGCTCAAATGCCTTTAATACGGTTAAGTGCGATATTAGATATGCCAATGTGCTTTCGGCACCCTGATTACGGTTAATGCCGGTTGGCAATAAACCATCGCAGCAGCCTTTGGTTTCATGGTCGTATAACGGTGCTCGCAAGGTGTTTTCGCCTAAGAACCAACGATAGCTTAAAAACATTTTTTCGATATATTCCGGTTTACGGAAAGTATGGTAAGCCTGGAAGTGCATCAATACCATAGCCATTGTTTCAATGGCCTGCTGGTCAAAAATGGGATAAGTGCGCCCGCGGCCGTGCCATCCATCATTACCAACCGGGCTTAAATATCCATTAGATAAGGATAACTTATCTAAAAAGGCCATTGTTTTTAAGGCTATTTTTTTGACGTTATCATTGCCGGTTATCTCACATGAGTGTAACAGCGCTAATGGTAATATGGCATTATCATAGGTCATTTCTTCTTCAAACCATTCCCATTCTTCCGAGTGTGTACGCTCATAAGCGTCTGTAAGCATTTTGGTAAGCCTAACCATTTCACTCATCATACCTTCATCGGCAGCATATACCTGCAGGTATAAACAAATACCGATAATGGTGTTGGCCATACCTTTTAAATAACGCAAATTTTTAAAATGTGGATATGACCTATGAAATATTTCTGTAGCAAACTCGCGGTAGGAGTTACTGGAGGTACAGCCTATCAGATAGCCCAATGCCCAAATAGTTCGGCCAAACGAGTCTTCAGAACCTACTTCATCCAAATATTGGCGGCTAAAGCTTAAAAAGTTACGGAAATTGCCATCTTCCGTTTGCATGTAGTGAATGTAACTTAAATAAATAGGTAAAAGCTCAAAAGCTTCTTTGCTGTTATTGCGTTCATAAGCCATTAGCGCCATAATCAGCGCGCGGGCATTATCATCAAGGCAATAACCCTCTTTTAAGTTAGGGATGCCATATTTGGCATGCTGCACAATGCCGGTATCATCAGTTAAACGCAATACATGTGTTAAGCTGAACTTTGGCATAATTTCGGGGTCAACAATACTGTTCTTTAATATTTTATCCCTAAAATCGTGGTCAAAGCAGGCTTCCTGTGCAACCTTAATATATTCAGAACCTATTACCGGCCAACGCAGATGCAGGCCATATTCATAGGCGTTCTCTTTTAATTCAGACAGTGCATCAGTATCGTCTAATAATTCGATAATGTTTTTGGCCAGCTCTTCATGGTTCTTAAAATCGAATAATCTGCCCCTGTTATGGGCTAATAGTTCTGTTGCGTGCCAATATGGGGTAGATACTACCGCACAGCCCGCGCCAACCGCATAGGATAAAGTACCGCTGGTAATTTGGGCTTCGTTTAAATAAGGCGTAACGTAAATTTCGGCAGCGGTTAAATATTGTATCAATTCTTCTTCTGAAACGAACTTATTGATAAAGCTTAAATTTTGAGATACACCCAGTTGCGCTGCCAATGTTTTAAGGTGGTCACGGTATTCTTCTCCGGAGTTTTTAATTACGCCCGGGTGGGTATTACCCAATATCACATACATCACATCGGGATGCTGTTCTACTATTTTAGGTAATGCCCTTACCACAGTTTCCAGCCCTTTATTACGGCTGATTAACCCAAAGGTTAACAATACTTTTTTGTTTTTAAAGGATGTTAAACTTTTTACCGGGTTAACTTCAGGTGCTTCCACATCAGGAACACCATGTTCAATTATCTGTATCTTTTCAGCAGGAATATCATAAATAGTGGTCAAAAATTCAACTGCCCTATGGCTCATCACAATTATTTTGGAGGATTGCTCGGCAATTTCCCTGATAATGATCCGCTGTACATAGCTTGGATCTTTTAATACGGTATGTAAAATAGATAGTAAGGGTTTCTCTAACCGGTTAATGAACGGAAGAATATATATACCGCTTTCGCCGCCATAAATGCCAAATTCATGTTCTAAAATACAAACATCCGCATTGCTGGTATTGATATAATTAGCCGCACGGATATAATCTTTCTGGTGATTTTGACGGATAATATATTTAACTTCTTCGGGGTATTCATATTCATGTAAATCTTCCGAATCGGTTAGCGCTACTACAAAATCGCCCTTTAGTAAACTTTCCCTCTCCGGAAAATTTGTGCCTATGGCACGAACCAAATTTTGATTGAAAGTCGCGATTCCGCATTCACGTGGCGGGTAGGTTGATATATATGCTATTTTCATACGGTGTAAATGGTATTAGGATTAGCGTTATAATTGTTATGCTGTTGACTTAAAAAGAGTGCAGTAATGGCTATATAAATGCTATTTATATCCCTTTAGGGCACTTTTTTGTTATTTAGTGTACAGTTTGCATAAACTATACCAAGTTAAGCTAATACAGCCCATAAGGGTAATATTTGCCTGGAAACCGGTGTAATTCTGACGAATTAGTCCTGATGGTGATGTTCAATTGCCTCAACTATCACTTCACAAGCTTTTTTAATTTCGTCTGGGGTTATAATAAGGGGTGGGGCTATACGCATCGCATTATCGCAGTGTAAAAACCAATCTGTTATTACGCCATTTTCAATGCAGCGATCTATTATTTTCTTGTTATGTTCAAAATTTTCCAGTTCAACGGCCATCATTAATCCTTTCCCACGTACTTCCTTTATTGCCGGATGGACCAATAACCGGCGCATCAAAGTTTCTTTATCTGCAACTTGTACTGCTAAGCTTTCATCTAACAATACCTCCAATGCCGCCAGGCCTGCCGCGCAACACACGGGATGGCCGCCAAACGTAGTGATGTGCCCTAAGATAGGGTTTTCTTTTAATACATCCATAATCGTGTTTGATGATATGAACGCACCTATAGGCATGCCGCCGCCTAATGCTTTGGCTAATAACAATATATCAGGCACTATGTTAAAATGCTCAAACGCAAATAATGTACCTGTGCGTCCAAAAGCGGCCTGAATTTCATCCAGTATCAGCAAAGCCCCGGTGGCTGTACATTTTGCCCGTAAGGCTTGCATATAGGCCATATCCGGAACGCGGATTCCGGCCTCGCCTTGTATGGTTTCTATAATAACACAGGCGGTTTGCTCGGTTATGAGCGCTAAGTCCTCCATTTGGTAAAACGGATAAAATTAACACCGGGCAATAACGGGCGGTAAGCTTGTTTAAACACCTCATTACCCATTACACTTAAGGCCCCATGTGTACTGCCATGGTAAGCGTTATGGCAAGAGATGATCTGTTGCCTGCCTGTAAAACGTTTGGCCAGCTTTAACGCGCCTTCAACCGCCTCGGCACCTGAGTTTACAAAGTAAACAGATTGTAAATTATCGGGAAGGATAGAAGTTAGCTTTTGTGCAAAACGTACCTGCGGGGTTTGTACATATTCGCCATACACCATCAGGTGCATGTATTTGTCAACCTGGTCTTTGATGGCACCAATAACCTTCGGATTGCTATGCCCCAGGTTGCTTACACCTATGCCCGAGATCAGGTCGATATAGGCCCGGCCTTCTTTGTTGTAAAGATATATGCCTTCTGCACGCTCAAACTCCAGCAATAGCGGGAAGTTGGTAGTTTGTGCATTGTTAGCTAAAAACAGTTGGCGTAGGGTAAGCATGGTACAAAAATACAAAAGGCTTGCCACAATACACATTAAACCCTTTGTTAGGATGCAATCCAATTGTCAGGATAGAGGCATGTCCTCTTAATAAACGATTGCCGGATTTTGGCTAAAGCCGAACGGCAGTGATATAAAAACTTCATTGCCGCGGGAGGATAAATAAATATAACGGCTTTAGCCAAATAACAAATTGTTCAGGTAATTTGCTTTCTCTTGTAATAAAAATAAATAAAGATATTTTTAGTTGCCCGGTGGCGGTGTTCCTACCCGTTCGGTAGGTTGCCTGATGATCTCGTCATTAAATTCACGCTCGCTTTTGGTGATCAGACTTACCTTTTCGGGCGGCATGATCTTTAAAAACTCGTCGGTATAATGTGCCTTAATATCTAATATCTGCTTTTCATAAGCCAGGTTTTTACGGATCTGTTCGGCGCCATTAGCCTGGGCATCGGTATTATTTAAGCGTTTTAACCGGTATACAGTCATCAGTTCCTGTTGATACTGGCGGTAAACGGGTAAAAATTTTACAGATTGCTCTGTGGTTAATGAAAGCTGGTTATGAACAAAGTTTTCTTTTATTGTCTGCAATCTTCTGATACCGGGTTGAACTACAATTACCTGGTTATTGGGCCGGTAATACTGGTTGGGAGGATAGTACTGATTAGGCCTCACATAACGGGGATCATTACGATAACCCCCACGCATATGCATACGCCCGCCCTGAGCCAAAGCGTGATAGCCAAAGCTTAGTAGTATTAAAATAACAAAAATATGTCTGCCAAATTTATTGGTCATGGTATTATTGAGGGCTATTTATATAGTTTTGTAAAGCATCGTTCAAATCCGCGTCATCTACCGCCAAACCGCCGGTAGCTACAGCACGCTGCGTATCCTCAACATTTAATTCAAGGTAGTTTTGAATATCATCCAATGGTACGGCTGATAATTCTTTATGCAATAAAGTAGTACTGTGAACAGCGGTATTTGTACCGGTTTGTTTGATAAATATACCTGTGCCTATCATTAAAGCTAAGCAGGCAGCGGTAGCATATTTAAATGCTGCCGATGAAAACAGCCTAACAACTACACCTTTTTTATGCTTAACTAAATCCTGATTAACTGTTTTGTTGCGTATGTTTTTATTTAAGCCGGCAAAATAATCCAGCGGAACGGTAAATGCGTCTGCCGAATTAACCAATGCTTCTTCAACCCGAATCCTGCTTTGGATACGGCTGTTTAGCTGTTCAAAATAATTTTCAGGAACGGTTAACCCGGTAGTTTTCATGCTTAAGGCATGTTCCACATTAATTCTGCTTTGGATGTTGCCGCTTAATTGTTCAAAATAATTTTCGGGCACAGTAAAACCATGATCAGTGTTTACCGCATTTTCAATATTTATCCGGCTTTGAATATTTCCGTTTAATTGTTCAAAGTAATTTTCAGGCACAGTAAAGCCTGTTAAAGGCATGCTGTTTTTTAATTCGTCTAATTTTATTGCCGATGTTATGCGCTGCCCCAACTCATTAAAATAGCCGTCAGGCACTGTAAACGGGTTATTTGCGTTAACCTGCTTAAGCGTCTGATAATCGTTCAGCCATTCTCTATTTTCCATATCGCTTGTCATAATTATCTATAGATACAATTAAAGGCAAAAGGTTTAAAAATTTCATTAAAATTTCATCAATTAATCCTGCGATAATAAAAACGACTCTATCTTTTTAACGGCCAAATGAAATGAGGCCTTTAAGGCACCCACGCTTGTACCCAATACCTGCGAAATTTCTTCGTATTTCATATCCTCATAATATTTCATATTAAATACCAGCCGTTGTTTTTCGGGCAAGGTGATCAGGGCCTGTTGTAATTTTTTTTGTGCCTGGTCGCCATTAAAATAGCTCGAATCGGCTAATGTATCGGCCAGTTCATACGCCACATCATCAAGCGAAACATTGTTTTTTTGCTTTTTCTTGTTCAGAAAAGTGATACACTCATTAGTGGCAATACGATACATCCAGGTATACAATTGCGCATCGCTTCTAAAACCGGGCAGGTTTTTCCAAACCTTAATAAATACGTCTTGTACCAGGTCATCCGCGTCATCGTGGTCAATAACCATACGGCGGATATGCCAGTAAATTTTTTGCTGGTATTTATTCAGCAAAAGATTAAATGCCGCATCCCGGGTTTTTTCGTCCTGAAACTTACTTAATATTTCTGCATCTTCAACCTGTGATGACATGTATTTATAGGTGTTAAAGTTGATTAAGTTGGATACGTTGATTAAGTTATAAGTGTTGTTAAGTTTTAACTCAATCCAACCATTTGCTTTAGCAACTTAATCACTTAATTATTAAATCGCTAAAGTAATTATTATTTTAATTATATAATATCAAGCACCTGTTGTGATGATGCCTTGGTATCTACCTTGTCAATAATTTTTTGGATAATACCGTCGGCATTTATAATGAAAGTGGTGCGGGCCGTACCCATATATTTTTTACCATACATGTTTTTTTCAACCCAAACGCCGTAGGCCTCCACAATTTCTTTACCGGTATCTGCAATCAGCGGGAAAGGCAGATTAAACTTGCTTTCAAACTTTTTATGTGATTTTTCATCATCGGTACTTACACCAATTACTTCAAAGCCTTTACCAATTAATGATTGGTAATTATCTCTGAAATCACAAGCTTCGGCTGTACAGCCGGGGGTATCGTCTTTTGGGTAAAAGTAAAGTATAACTGTTTTACCCTTGAAATCTGAAAGAGAAACAGTCTTGCCATTTTGATCATTCGCGGTAAAATCAGGTGCTTTATCGCCTTCTTTAAGTTTTGCCATAGTTTAGTTTATTAGTTGATCAGGTTTATTATGTTGATTAAGTTAAATGTATTATCCAAACAATTATACACTCCATCAACCACTTACCTTATCAAACTTATTTATAAAAATCTGCCGTAAATTGTGAGCTATTGTCTTTGTTATCGCTAACTGTTAATTCAAAATTATGTTTGCCCGGCGCCAGGTCTTTATCAAAAGTATAATTTAATACTTTTGTTTTATAATCCCACTCCATTAACACCCACCTGCCATCAATACTACCGTTATAGCTTTTTACGCCCGATAGGTTATCGCCTATTTTTAGGCGGATATTATGCAACATGGCCATATTTTTCCCTTTACTAATATTTATGGGCATAATGTAAGGAGCTATGGTATCCAGCTTGATATAAAAATCGCCAAAGGTTTTTGCCTGCGCCTGAATATAGCCATTATTATAAAAACTGCTATCGCAGCCCCCCGTAGTGCTTACAATAACGGCTTTATTTGCATACTTGCCCAAATCCTTATCTGGTTTTATCCATATATCGTACCTGTCATGAATAGGGGTAAACCGGTTATGAATGTGATGCACCTGCGAAAACATACCGGGTAGCATTGGCGAGGCTGAATAGCTAAAATCCAGGTCGTCATATAAATTACCGGGCATAATCTGCAATTTAACGCTGCCATTATCAAACACGTTTTTTTGGTCATAATGAAACAGTGTGCCCGGTGTTTTCAATATGGCGGCAGACCGTTCCTGATGTTGTGATTTTACTTTAAGGGTTAACGTGGAGGTATTGCCGGCTACGTCTTTAACTACATATTCTACCTCATGTAAAGCGTCATCATCAAAATTGATGATGCCCCGGTTCTCTGATTGTGGATAGAGCGATATTTTACTGCCGGGCAGGATAAAGCATTTTTGAATAAACCGCCTTGAAGTTAAATAAGTTGGATAATCAATATAAGCGTTGATGGCATGGGTTTGGTCAAACGCGAAACGCTCAACGGCATAGGTGTAAACTGTTTTGCCATCCAGTTTTAACTCCAGCGAATAGATGCCGTTGTGATTGGATGAAGCGCTGTTCATATCATTAGCGCTGATGCCAAAACCAGTTTCGCCATTTAAAGTAATTGTGCCGGGCTTTACCAGGTGATAGTTACCGGCCCTGCCTGCAACGGGTAAAAACTCATGCCTGGTTTTTTCGCTGAAAGGTTTATTATCCAAATGATAAATAGCGATGGCACTAATGGCGGGTGGTATCGCATCCGGAATAGTTACGCCAAAAAGTTGCGGGTTGATAGTTTCTTCTGTTTTGGTATCTCTTATTTCAAAATGTAAATGCGGCCCTTCAACTGCGCCGCTGTTGCCTGAGATAGAAATAACATCACCCTTACAAACATTTATTTGCGAAGGGGGTAAATTAAAATCAACCTCATATAACTGGTGCTGATATTGGTAATCGCGCACGGCTTTAGCTATTTCGGGGCTAAAGCGTTGATTGTGCATGTAAACCGTAGTATAACCATTGGGATGATTGATATAAACGATGTTACCACCGCCACCAAATTGTACCCGCACACGCGATACATACCCATCGGCTGCGGCATGTACGGGGTAGCCGCTTTGCTGGTTTGTTCTGAAATCTAAACCGGCATGAAAATGGCTTGGCCTTAGCTCACCAAATGAGCCTGCCGTACTTGGCGGCAGATCAAGCGGGTACCTGAAAAAGTTTTTGGGGTACTGTCTGCTTTGTATGGGGTTTTGTGCATTGGTAGTAAAGTATAAGCTAAAAACGAAGCAAAAAATTAAGAATGTTTTTTTTATCATGTAGTACTAACGTTTGAGTAATCGGCGAATATTACTTAACGTAAAAATCAAGCATTTTCTGATTTTCCAAATAGCCTTCCAGCCTGTCGCCGATGTTTACTTTAGCTACGCCTTGTGGTGTGCCGGTATAAATTAAGTCGCCTTTTTTTAAGGTAATGTATTTTGAAACAAAGGCGATGATGAACTCAAATTTAAAAAGCAAATCTTTAGTGCTGCCTGTTTGTCTGTTTTGGCCATTTACGTCCAGCTTGAAATTCAGGTTGTACATATCCGGAAATTGCGATTTAGGCAAGAAGTTACTTATCGGTGCCGAGCCGTCAAAGCCTTTGGCCAGTTCCCAGGGCAGGCCTTTTTCTTTATGGCGTTGCTGAATATCGCGGGCAGTAAAGTCAACGCCTAAAGCTATCTCGTCAAAATAATCTGCCGCGAATTTTTCGTTGATGTTTTTGCCTTCCTTGCAGATCTTTAGCACAATTTCAATTTCATGATGTATATCTTCAGAAAAATCGGGATGGTAAAAAGGCTTGTTATCTTTTAATAAAGCGGTATCGGGCTTCATAAAAATTACCGGGGCGGTAGTGGGTACAGGGTTATTTAATTCTTTGGCATGTTCGGCATAGTTACGGCCAACGGCAATTATTTTCATAGTTGTTATTGAATTGATTAACGATTGAATTAATGATTGAACGGATATGCGAATTTATAAACAATTCTATCATTCACTAATTGCCTTACAATATTGATACGCGCCTGATCACAAATTCAGTACCTGCTACTACGCGTATAAAATAAAACCCGCGCGAAAGTTTATTATTTAAGTAGTAGCTAAAGGTTTGTTCGCCTGGTTCAACCCGTTGCGAAAACAGGGTGATCACATTATTGCCCAGCACGTCCATCATTTTGATGCTAACGTTTGAGTTACGGGATATTACGTATTTTAAATTGATCTGATCGGTTATCGGGTTGGGATAAACCTCAACGCTGCTTAATAACTTATCATCAGTACGTACCGGTGTTTTTATAGATGAGGTAACCACAGGTTTTATAGGAGGAAGCGCAAAAGATATAGGGCCTTTCTTTTTAGTTTTTTTTGAGTTCAGAAAGTAATTAAGTGTATCCCGGGCGGGTAGTTGTAAGCCAAAAGCAAGGGCACTATTCACAGTTATCGCTAACGCAATGATCAGTATCCATGAATAGGAGTAAGTGTAATGTTTCCTCATGCTTCGGTATTCTGTACAAAAGTATAAATAAACCACTCATCAATTTCAATACTTATGATTTTGTAAAAAGTTTTAACAATTTTTAACAAAATGCTCATTTATTGCTTATCCCTGTATAGTTCTTATACGTTTATTACAAATCTTATACGTTTGTGGCGTATTTAAGTTGTAAACCAATTTTTTTAATACTTTTGTATTTTTTTAATCATTATTGTGTCAAATCATAAAGATCTGCAAAAACTGACAGCCGCCGGGCTATTGATCAGTTTAGGAATAATTTACGGAGACATCGGTACGTCGCCGTTATATGTTTTCAAAGCTATAGTTGGTACACAACGCATTTCAGAATTATTAGTACTTGGGGGAGTTTCCTGTATTTTCTGGACACTTACCCTGCAAACCACTTTAAAATATGTGGTGATAACACTCCGTGCGGATAACAAAGGCGAGGGTGGTATTTTTTCGTTGTTTTCCTTAGTGCGCCGCAGGGCAAAATGGCTGGTAGTGCCTGCTGTGGTAGGTGGCTGCGCGTTGTTAGCCGATGGTATTATTACACCACCCATTACAGTATCGGCCGCCATTGAAGGGTTAGAAACCTATTACCCCCACTTGCATACTGTGCCAATTGTTATTGCCATCATAGCCGGTTTGTTCATAATTCAGCAATTTGGTACCTCATTGGTGGGTAAGGCTTTTGGCCCTATTATGTTTATATGGTTTACCATGATGGGCGTTTTGGGTGTTACTTTTATTGCGCAGGAGCCAAGTGTTATTAAAGCGCTAAATCCCTATTACGCTATAATGCTGTTAACCAGCCATGATTATCACGCGTTTATTATTTTAGGTGCCGTATTTTTATGTACCACAGGTGCCGAAGCCTTGTATTCGGATTTGGGACATTGCGGCCGCTCTAACATTCAGATTAGTTGGGTATATGTTAAAACTTGTTTGGTGCTTAACTATTTAGGCCAGGCGGTATGGTTGTTGCACCGTAACGGCCGGATAATTAATCTTAACCATGACAATCCCTTTTTTAAGATTATGCCCGAGTGGTTCCTGATCTTCGGGATAGGGATAGCAACGGTAGCAGCTATTATAGCCAGTCAGGCTTTAATTTCGGGTTCCTTTACATTAATTGCCGAAGCTGTTAGATTAAACTTATGGCCAAAGGTTAGAATAAACTACCCAAGCGAGCAAAAAGGGCAATTGTATGTACCCAGTGTTAACTGGTTATTGTGCGCCGGTTGTATTGGCGTAGTATTGTTATTTAAGCACTCGGACAAGATGGAGGCAGCTTACGGATTAAGTATTACCGTAGCCATGTTAATGACCACCATACTTGTATCTAAATTCCTGAAAAAGAAAAAACTGCCCAATTATATTGTTAACATATTCCTGGTGGTTTATCTGCTTATTGAAGGCACATTCCTGGTAGGTAATCTGAATAAATTTGTTGATGGCGGCTGGTTCACTTTATCAATTGGTTTTATTCTGTTCTCTATTATGTGGACATGGCATACCGCGCGAAGAATCAGAAACCGTTATGTTAAATTCATTGAGATAGAAGACTATTACAGTATTATCAAAGAGTTAAGTGAAGACGAAACCGTACCCAAATATGCATCACAGTTAGTTTATTTAACCAGTGCTAATTTCGACTCGGAAATTGAATCAAAAATTGTTTACTCTATTTTGCAAAAGCAGCCTAAACGTGCGGATGTTTACTGGTTGGTGCATGTTGACGTTGTTGATGAGCCCTACAAAAAGGAGTACGAAGTAAATTTTCTGGTGCCTAATAAACTGATAAGGGTTGATTTTAAACTTGGGTTTAGGGTGGAGCAACAAATTAACCTGTTGTTTAGAAAAGTTGTTGAAGACCTGGTGAAAAATGGCGAAGTAGATATTACCAGTGGCTATAAATCATTAAACAAACATAAAATTGTTGGTGATTTTAGGTTTGTGGTGATTGAGAAAGTGCTTTCAAGGTCACATAACCTTTCGTTTTACGAACGGTTTATTATGGAATTTTATAAGCAGCTAAAAAAGATAAGCTTATCAGAAGAACGGGGCTTTGGCCTGGATCTGAGCTTTGTTACGGTAGAAAAAGTGCCGCTAATGCTGGCCGATCCTGAATCGGTGGAAATTACCCGGGTTTAGTAATTGTTAACACTGCGTTAATTCAATATTACTACAGAATGTTGTCACACATTTGTGTGTGATG
Organism: Mucilaginibacter sp.; assembly: GCA_036398535.1. Classification (GTDB taxonomy): domain Bacteria; phylum Bacteroidota; class Bacteroidia; order Sphingobacteriales; family Sphingobacteriaceae; genus Mucilaginibacter. The sequence goes on from DASWOZ010000345.1 coordinate 16,251, forward strand.
ACATATCTGCGGAAAATCATATTTATACTATTTTGTATCCACTCATTTACAGCATACGCGCAAATTGGCGATACGATAAATAAAGATCTTTTTACAGCCCCGGATACGGTAAGGCACTTACATAGTAAGGCGGCTGCGCTTATACCCCCGGCTGCATTAGTTGCTTATGGCGCTTTATCATTCACAGTTCATCCCTTGCGCCAGGTTGACCATTATATTTATAGTGAGATTGAAAAAAACAGCCCTGATTTTCATTCAAAGGCCGAAAGCTATTTTCAGTTTGCGCCTATTGCAATGGTATATGGGTTAAACCTGGCTGGGGTTGAAGGCAAGAACAGGTTTATTGACCGTACAGCATTGATCGGGTTATCTGGCGGGATCTTAGCTGTTGCCGATTTTAGCTTAAAGCACACTACTCACCGTTTGCGACCAAATCAGGGCGACTATTATTCATTTCCTTCAGGCCATACCTCTACTGCATTTGCCGGGGCAGAATTTATGGCGCAGGAGTATGCCGGTAAATCGCCCTGGTACGGGGTTATTGGTTATGCCATTGCTACTACTACAGGGGTTTTCAGAATGTATAACCGCGATCATTGGTTTAGCGACGTAGTGGCAGGGGCAGGTTTTGGTATTTTATCAACTAAGGCAGCCTACCTGATATATCCTTATATTCGTAATACCTTAACCCATAAGGATAAGAATGGGAAATCTACCCTGGTTATGCCTGCTTATCAAAATGGATTTATAGGGCTGGCTTTTACCAAACAATTATGATTGTTTAAAGCGACTTCAAATTTTCTTCAGTATTCAATCCCTATATTTATAAAAAATGAAACTCCTTATTATAGAAGACGAACAGGGCCTGCGTGAAAGTATTGAACGGTATTTTACGGAAGAGGGGATTATTTGCGAAAGCTGTGACAACCTGCAAACCGCTATTAATAAAACCAGGCTTTATCAATATGATTGCATATTGCTGGATATTGGCCTGGCTGATGGCGAAGGCTTTACTTTATTATCGCATTTACAATCTACCGGCAATAATGAAGGCGTGTTAATTATTTCTGCGAGAAATTCACTGGATGATAAGTTAAAAGGGCTTAATTTAGGGGCTGATGATTACCTGACCAAGCCCTTTCACCTGGCCGAACTAAAAGCACGGGTAGCTGCTATATTTAGAAGGAAGGCTTTTAATACCAGCAATATTTTGAACTATGAAGAGATTAGCATTAATCTTCCTGCCCGCGAAGTGCAGGTAAATGAAATGCCGATTATTCTTACCCGGAAAGAATATGACATGTTGCTATATTTTATAGCTAACAAAGGTAAGGTAATATCAAAAAATGCCATTGCCGAGCATTTATGGGGCGATGAAATTGATTTGGCAGATAGTTTTGATTTTATTTACACACACATTAAAAATATCCGTAAAAAACTGATGGACGCGGCCCATAAGGATTATATCAAATCTGTTTACGGAGTAGGGTACAAATTTTTATAGGATGAAGTTATCAGCGCAATACAGTAAAGTTAACCTGATCATTACTATTTCTGTATTATTTATTGCCGGGATAATTTATTATGGTACTATAGATTATATTGCTAACAATCAGCTTGACCGTAACCTGGATGAGGAGATTGGGGAAGTCGCGGATTATGTTAAAATTAATCAGCGCTTACCAAAACAGATTGATTTTGATGAAGACCAAACCAGCTTTACTAAAACCGATCAAAAAGCAATTGCCAAGGTTTTTTTTGATACGGTATATCGTAATCCGCGGGAAAAGAAACCAGAATCAGGACGTGCGGTAACCGGCCTCATCACTTTAAGTGGTGTAAATTATAAAGTTATCGTAATTGAATCAAAAGAAGCTACGGAGTATTTGATACAACTGATAACGTTGATCACCCTTGTACTTACGGCCCTTTTATTATTGATATTGGTTATTGCCAACAGGTATATTTTAAATGGTTTATGGAAACCATTCTATCATATTTTGCAGCAGTTAAAGGCTTTTAATATTGCTGATGCAACCAGCATAGAATTGTCCGAAACAAAGGTTGACGAATTCAAGGAGTTAAATGATGCTGTATTAAGCATGTCATCAAGGGTAAATAGTGATTACCAAAACCTTAAAACATTTACTGAAAATGCCTCGCACGAAATGATGACTCCTATTTCTGTGATCACTTCAAAACTGGATACCCTGATACAGGATGAAACTTTAAAGTTTGAGCAATTTAACCAAATCAATGATATATATGCGGCTACAAATAGGCTGTCGCGTTTAAACCAGTCGCTTTTATTATTAGTGAAGATAGAAAATGACCTGATACAGGACAGCGCCAATTTAAACTTAAAAGATATTATTACCGAAAAGCTACATCAATTTCAGGAATTAACTCAAAGTAAGCATATCGGTGTGACCCATACATTGGATGATATGGAAATTACGGCAAGTAAATATTTAATAGAAATTTTAATTAATAATCTTTTTAGCAACGCCATTAAGCATAATATACCGTATGGTACTATACGTATACTGCTTAACGACAATAAATTGATAATTCAGAATACGGGTGAAAATGAATCGTTAAATGAAAAAGAAATTTTTGAACGTTTTCAAAAAGGAAAAACATCAGAAGGGACGGGTTTAGGGTTAACTATAGTAAAGAATATTTGCAGCCAATATAATTTTAGACTTAATTATTATTTTGAAAAGCCTTTACACTCTTTTCAGATAGACTTTGTTTAAGTATTACTTGTATTTGATTTTATAGATCAATATAATACTGGCAAATACAGCGGTTATAGCATTAGCCACCGCAACCGGCAGGCTTGGGGCCAATATTCCATACAGCAGCCATAATATGGTACCAGCTGTAAACAGGGTATACATGTACAATGATATTCCGGATGTATCTTTAGTTTTAATAGCCTGCGGTAAAAAAGAAATGGTAGTTCCAAATGCGGCCATAAAACCAATAATATCAATATAATTCATTCGAAATATTTTGCTTAAAGATATTCGGTTTTTAATTGCCAATATGCAAAAGTTAAACTTTATTATTCGGTTTTTCTGCAAAGAAAAACTTTATCGTTAAAAAGAAAAAAAAGTATGTTTTGTTAATTAAAACTGCTAATTTTATGGCTGAGATTTAAACAGACTCCCGGCATTTGTTTTTAAGGAAATACCAGGGGATTACACTAAACTTAATTGTTAATTTTTTTGGAGAAAAGCCGTCCCATTCATAGGGGACGGCTTTTTGTTTTAGTGCACATCTGTAGGCACCTTGGCATTTTTCTTAAACGGCTGCAGGTATAACAACGGTATGGAAAATAGCATAACCAATCCCGAAATATAATAAGCATCTGAATAAGTTAACAGCAAGGTTTGCCTTGTCAAGGTTCCTTCTATTGCACCATAGGCCATATGGGTAGCATCAATTACTGATTTGCCTTTTGCTACAAAAGCCTGTACGTATTCATTAAAGCGTTGTACAAATTGAGGGTTGTATGGGTTGATGTTTGTTAGCAGGTTACTGCGGTGAAATCCCTCGCGGATATGTATAATGGTAGTAAGTGTAGCAATACCAAATGAACCACCTAACTGGCGCATCATGTTGTTTAAGCCTGTGCCCTGCCCTAATTCGGGCCCTTTCAGATCAGCAATAGCCAATGTGGTTAATGGTACAAATAGCAGGGCCATCCCCACACCGCGAATTACTAATGGTAAAAAGAAATCGCCGGTACCTGAGCTAAGTGTTGATTTACTTAACATAGTGGTAAACACAAAGAACAAAAACATACCTATAGTGGCCATAAACTGGGCCGGGATACCTTTATTTAGCATCTTGCCAATAAATGGCATCATAATAATGGTACATAACCCACCGGGGAATAATATTTCGCCCGTTTGCTGTGCCGTAAAGCCCAGCAAGTTTTGACAAAAATACCGGAAACACGAATACAGAACCATATAATCCGAATCCTAAAACAAAGGAGGTGAACATCCCCACGCTAAAGCTTCGGTGCCGCATAATGGCAAAGTTTACTATAGGATATTCAATACTTAACTCGCGCCAAATGAATAATAGCAAACCCAGTATGGCTGTAATGGTAAGTACTAAAATATAAGTTTTAGCAAACCAGTCTTCTGATTCTCCTTTTTCCAAAATGGTTTGTAAACTACCAACGGCAATTGCCAGCAATGCAATACCCCACCAGTCAACAGGCCGTCCTTTTTCTTCTTTAGGCGTTTTGTGAACAAACGTGTAAGTTAAAAACGCGGCTACTGCACCCACGGGGATGTTTACATAAAATATCCACCGCCATGAAGTATGGTCGGTAATATAACCACCTATAGTTGGCCCCACTGTTGGCCCCACAACCGCACCTAAGCCAAATAATGCTGTAGCTGTTCCTATTTCCTCGCGCGGCCAGGTTTCAACCAATATAGCCTGTGCGGTAGATATTAAACCACCACCTGCAACACCCTGCAATATCCTGAATAACACTAATTCATCCAGGCCGGTTGAATTACCACATAAAAATGAAGCAATGGTAAATACAATAATGGAAGTTAAAAAGTAGTTCTTTCTGCCGAAACGGCTACCCAGCCATCCCGACATTGGTAATACGATTACGTTGGCAACACCATAACCGGTAACCACCCATGCAACGTCTTCCAGCGTAGCCCCAAGGTTACCCTGTATATTTGGTAGGGATACATTCACAATCGTTGTATCAATCAGCTCCAGCAGGGAGGCTGTGATCACAGTGATGGTGATGATCCATTTTTTAAAGCCAGTTTCAGCCATTTAATTAGTCTTTTATAATAACAGATACATTTACGCTCATGCCAGGGCGTAATTTGCTTAATACGTCTTTATCGGCGTTGATCTTTATTTTAACCGGGATACGTTGTACTACCTTTACATAGTTACCTGTGGCATTATCAGGTGGCAGCAAAGAAAATTTAGCACCTGTAGCCGGAGAAAAGTTATATACTGTGCCCTGTATTTTTAATTCAGGATAAGCATCAACGTCAATATCCACTTTTTGGCCATCGCGTATTTTATCTAACTGTGTTTCTTTAAAATTAGCAGTAATGTACAAGCTGCTGTCATTTACTATGGAGAACAGTGTTTGCCCGGCTTGTACCAATTGACCTAATTGTACATTCTTTTTTGAAGTGATACCGCTTGCAGGCGCTTTAATAATAGTATAGCTTAATTGCAATTTGGCATAATCAATATCAACCTGCTTTTGGTTTACACCGGTGTTGGTTACTTTTAACTCGCTGCGTGTGGTGCCAATTTGTTCAACAGCGGCTTTATACTGATCTTTAGCTGCCTGTAAATTAGCCTGCGCAACTTCCATGTCAGATTTTGACTGATCAAATTGCTGCTGGGTTATAGAGCCATCCTTAACCAGGTTTGCATAACGTGCGTAATCCTTACTTACCTGATCTAAACGTGCCTGTGCAGATACTACACCTGCTTTTGCTACTGCCGAGTTTGCTGTATTTGTAAAAATTTGTGATTGGTTAACACCAATGCCGGCGCTGGCGCCTACCTGTGCAGATAGTGCCTGCTCTAATTTAACTTTATAGTCGCGGTCATCTATTTTTACCAGTACGTCGCCTTTGTTAACGTGTGTGTTTTCCTGGAAGGTAATGGTATCTACATAACCACCTACACGTGCTACTACAGGGCTAATATCTCCGTCAACTTGTGCATCATCTGTATCTACGTGCTTACCGTAATATATATATTCTTTTATACCGAAAATGATACCACCTAAAAGTATCACTCCTAAAACGATAGGGAGTACTCTGTTGGGTTTTTTTGGGGTTTCGTTTTCTTGAGTTGATTGCTTTGCCATTTCTTTTTTGTGTTTTGTATTATTTGTTAAGTTTTCCGGTTGATTTTAATAGGGTGTAATAGGCCAGTCCTGCATCGGCCTTAGCTAATTCCAGGTTAATTTGTGCCTGGTAAAGTAAGGTTTCCGCATCGGCCCTGTCTGTTGCCGAAGCTATATTACTTTTATATTTTGATGCCAGGATATTATTATTTTCATCGGCCTGCTCAATTGATGTTTGTAAAAGCTTGATCTTGTTCAAAGCCGTTAAATAGCTCTGGTAGTTTTGATTGATCTCGTTTTTTACATTATCGGTAGTGATGCCTTTATTGATAGCTACCTGATCTTTTTGGATGCGGGCTTCAACTATTTTATTTTTGTTGGTCCATAAGGCATCAAAATTCCACGCTGCGGTTAAACCAATAGTAAGCGGTGCAATATAATTGCCGCTTTTTGGTAGCGGATTGGCTGCAACATCTACATAATAAGCCGCTGCCGAAGCTGATAAAGTAGGCGAATTGTTAGCCTGTATGCTTTTAATATTAGTTTCGGCATAGTGGTTACGTAAATCCAGTTCGGCAAGTTCCTGGCGGTTGGCTATCGCAGTATCTATATAATTGTTTAATGGTGCAATAGCCCTGTCGGCTTCAATGATCTTGTCAATTTTTAACTGAGTAGTTTCTGGTAAGCCTAATAAAATATTAAGGTTGTAGTTGATTATTTTACGGTTGCTTTCCAGGTCAATACCGCTTAGTTCAACATTGGCACGTTGCAGTTGGAAACGCAGCACATCATTTTTGGTAACCAATCCCTGGTCAAAAAAACGTTGCGACTGGTGTATCTGCTCGTCAATAGTAGTTAAATTTTGTGTTACTACTTTTTGGCTTTGCAGTACCTTATACAAGTTATAATAGGCGTTTATAATATCATAGGTAATTTGATCTTTATCCTTGTTTATATCTAATTTTGCAATTTGTGTTAACAAATCAGTCGACTCTTGCGCGTATTTTAATTTATGGCCCGCAAAAATGGTTTCACTTAAATTAGCAATACCCAAATAAGCATTAGCGCCGGTAGGTAAATAAATGCTTTCGCCACCAAAATTCAACTTGTTGGCAGGTATTTGTGCCCTGTCATAAGTAAGGCTTACACTGCCGGTAGGTAAAACACGATCTTTAGCCTGATTATATTCAGAAACGGCCTGATCAATTTTTGATTGTGATAGTTTTAAAACCTTACTATTATCCTGTCCCAGTTTAATAGCTTCGGCTAAAGTAATGGTTCTGTCCTGCGCGTAGGCGCCTGTGAAAACCAATACCATTAAAAGCATACTAATAACAGTGGGTAGCTTAAAAAGGTAAAGTTTGTAGGTCGTATTAGTTTGTGTATTCATTTTAGTTAAGTAAGTAAGATTTTAAAAGGTTTTTCATATACGTTTTTATGCGCGGTTTTAGTTTTTCTTCCACTATGGTATCATCATGTATATCATAGCCCAGCATAGGCGATGACAAAAGCGGTGTGTTTATGATGAAATTTTTAGTGCCGTACAAGGTGGCTATAACCATAGCCGAATCAATATCTTTTTTAAACTCGCCGTTATCAATGCCCTCTTGCAAAATCTTTTCCACTTCTGACACGCTTTTCATTAATATATCACGAATATTATCAGATAACCCTGTTCTTCTGCTCATACCCATTTCCTGATATAATAGCTTTTGAAAACAGTTGTTATTTACTACCCTTTCGCTGTAAAGCTCCACATATCTTTCCATCTTATCCCATGAACCCATACTATCATCACTGCCCAGGTTTTGAAGAATATTTTGGAAATTAGTGATCTTTCTATCAAAAACAGCCAAAAATAAACCTTCTTTTGATCCGAAATAATAATTAAGCATAGCCATATTAACACCCGCTTCACCTGATATTAGCCGGGTAGAAGCACCATCATATCCCATCTCTGAAAATACACGCTCAGCAACATCCAGGATATGATCTTTCTTATCTATTTTGTCTTTATCCATCTCTTTTGTCGTCATTTCTGAGCGCAAAGTTAATCAAGCGATTGATTGAGTTAGACATATTTTTGTAATATTATGTAAGTTATTGATAATCAAATTTAAAATCATCAATCAGGTGATTAATGATACTTAAATTACATACATTTTAATATTTTGTTTTATTATTGATTCAGTAAAGTTATACTGTTTATATTACCCTTATATTTATTATGTATGAAGCCTGTTAAATTAATTGTTCTATTTGTTCTGCTATTTAATGTCGCTTTTTCGCAATCATCTGCACTACAGGATATTACAGTTATTGAACAGGGTTTTAAAAAGCTAAATGTACTGGGCAGCGTATTATACGTAGCTGCGCATCCGGATGACGAGAATACTCGTTTACTGGCTTATTTGGCGCAGGAAAAACATTACCGTACCGGATACCTGTCGTTAACCCGCGGTGATGGCGGGCAAAACTTAATAGGAAATGAGCAAGGTGAGCTATTGGGCTTGATACGTACACAAGAGCTTTTGGCTGCACGTCGGGTTGATGGTGCCGAACAATTTTTTACACGGGCTAATGATTTCGGCTTTTCAAAAGGGCCGGAAGAAACTTTGAAAATATGGGACCGGGAAAAAGTGCTGGGCGATGTGGTATGGGTGATACGTAAATTCAGGCCTGATGTAATTATATGCCGTTTCCCTACTACAGGCGAAGGTGGGCACGGGCACCATACTTCATCGGCCATATTAGCACAAGAGGCATACGCTGCCGCCGCCGATCCGAAACGTTTTCCGGAACAATTAAAATATGTACAGCCATGGCAGGCCAAACGGTTATTATGGAACACTTTTAGTTTTGGCGGTGCCAATACTATATCAGAAGACCAGTTTAAAATTGATGTGGGTGTATATAATCCCGTTTTAGGTAAAGGTTATGGAGAAATAGCTGCAGACAGTCGATCGAACCATAAAACACAGGGCTTTGGTACAGCCAAACAAAGGGGTGAGGGCTTGGAATATTTCAAAACAATTTTAGGGGATGCCCCAAAAAACGACCTGATGGATGGTGTTAATACTACCTGGAGCAGGGTTAATGATGGCGCCACCATATCAACTACGCTGGGTATTATTAAAAAGGATTTTGATATAGATAATCCTGAAAAATCTGTGCCTATGCTGGTAAAGTTATTGGGGACGGTTGAAAAAATAAGTGACCCATATTGGCGTACCTTAAAAACAAAGGAGTTAAGTGACCTGGTTGCCGCTTGCGCGGGATTATGGTTTGAAAGCTATGCCGCAGAACCATCATATGCGGTTGGCGATGCGATACCGATTTCATCACAGGTGCTATGCAGGTACAATGCTAAAATAAAGATCAGTAGTATTGATGACCAGTATAATGTACAGCATTTTGATAACGGTGGTAAGGTGATCCCTGCTAACCAGGTGCAAACTTTTAGCAGTACAGGCATAGCCGCAAAAATAAGCCAGCCATATTGGCTTGAAACACCACATAAACAGGCCATGTATAATATCGCTGATCAATTAAGTGTGGGCAATCCTGAAAATCCTGACCTGCCAAAAGTAAGCTATGAGTTTATTATAGAAGGAAGGCCGGTACATTTTGAGCGCAGATTATACTATAAATATGTAGACCCGGTGCGGGGAGAGGTTTACCAGCCAATTGAAATAGCGCCGCCGGTAACTGCTAATATTGAAGATAAAGATTACATCTTCAATACACAACAGCCGCAAACGGTACAGGTAAAATTACAAAGCTTTACCAAAAGCAGCGGTAGTATCAGCATGAAGCCAATGGCCGGATGGAAGATAACCCCGGAGAAGATTGATTTTACAGATAAAAATAAAGGTGATGAATGGCTGGTGTCGTTTAACGTGGTGCCTACAGACAGCCAACCTAAAACCAGCGTATTAGAAGCGGTGGCTACCGTTGGCGGCCAGTCATTTTCAATGGGTTTACAACGTATCAGGTATGACCACGTGCCGGCAATTACCTTATTCCCGCCTGCACAGGCCAAGCTGATTAATATTGATCTGAAAATTGCGGGCCGTAAAATTGGTTATATACAAGGAGCAGGTGACCAAATGACAGAATCATTAACACAGATAGGTTATGATGTGCATCAGCTAAGTGAAAATGAGATCATCAACGGCGATCTTTCTGTTTATGATGCCATAGTTACCGGGGTACGCGCCTATAATGTTAATCCCCGATTGGTAGTAGAGCAGCCTAAACTATTGGCCTATGTTAACAACGGTGGTAATTTGCTGATACAATATAATAACAATGTAGGTATAGTAGTTAACCAGATTGGGCCTTATCCGTTCAGGCCGGTAAACCAACGGGTTGTTGATGAAAATGCGAAGGTTAATTTTTTAGACCCGCAAAACCCGGTGCTGAACTATCCAAATAAAATTACCCAGGCTGATTTTGACGGCTGGATACAGGAACGCGGTTTATACTTTGTAAGCAACATTGACCCTAAATACCAAACCATATTGCAGATGAATGATGTTGGCGAAGCACCTAACAATGGTTCATTAATTGTAACTAATTATGGTAAGGGCCGGTTTATATATACCTCGCTGGCATTTTTCAGAGAGCTGCCTGCCGGTGTACCGGGCGCGTATAGGTTATTTGTGAATTTGCTGAGTAAGCCGAAAAATTAAGCGGCTGCAAAGCGTTTAATATGGCTTAATTCTTCGCGTTTCTCATTCAATTCTGCTTCTATATCAAAATCATCTTGCAAGCCGAGCCAGAATTTTGCTGTATTACCAAAAAATTGGCTTAACCGCAGCGCAGTATTAGCAGTAATCCTTCTGTTGCCTTTAATTATTTCAGATATTCTGGTTTGAGGGATGTGGGTTTCTTTAGCCAGTTTATAAGGAGTTATTTGAAGAGGAATTAAAAATTCCTCTTGTAAAATTTCTCCTGGGTGTATATTAGGTAATTTTTCCATGATTTTGATTTTTAATGATAATCAATTATTTCAACGTCACTCGCGTTTCCGTTATTCCATTTGAAGATTATTCGCCATTGGTTATTGATTCTTATACTATAATAATCTTTTAAATTGCCTTTCTTTTTCTCCAATTTGTTTGAAGGTGGTATAGTCAGATCTTGTATATTTTGCGAATTATTGATCATTCTCAGTTTTCTTCTTCCTATCGTTTGTATTTCTAAAGGCAATTTAGCAATACGGATACCTTCCCATATTTTTTCTGTGTCTTTAGAGCCAAAAGATATTATCATAGTATTGACATGCGTTACTAACGCCAAAGGTAAGTATTTTTTTAATGAAGCCTGTAAGCCCATTTAGTTTATTTGTTGCTTACTGATATTAAAATGTATTTATTATAAAAATTCGCAAAGAAGTTATTGAATAATCAATTAATCCATTAATTTTGTTGCCGATACAAGCCATTGATATGAAACATCACCACAAGGAAGAAGAAAATTTTGATTACGTTTATTATTTAGTAGGATTAGTTTGCGGCCTTTTTGTTGGCGCAATTATAGATAAAGGATTTACCTGGATACCGGTAGGCGGTGTTTTGGGCCTGTTAACCGCTGCATTCTTTTTGAATGTACTGGCTAAGAGCCACGAGGACGCTTAATCCAGATTTGGATAACATTATATTAAAGAGCCAGTTATGCAATAGTTAATATTGTTTAACTGGTTTTTTTATGCGCGTTAGTTTTTTTACCGAAATAAAAACAGCCCTAAAATAAAAAGCCCCCCAGACTTGCTCCGGGGGACTTTCAACCTAAACCTTATCACAATTAAACTGGTAAGTTTACCAGTCCGCATAGGTTATATCAATTATTATACCAATGTGCGTAAGTGTCACTATTTTTTTTATTTTCTTTAAACTATAGTTTTTTAAGCTCTTTAAATTTATAGCTGATAAAGCCATTTTTAAAATTTGTCGGGATAATTATACAAGATTGTATACATTATGACTGTTTTGAAAAACTTTTTTTGCGTAAATAAGCATCAAACAGGAATAATCCCAATATCACATCAAAATATAAAAAGCCTTTTATAACCGGCCCGCTAAAGTATTTTGAAAAATTGGGTAATTGAAAATTAGTTACGGGTAAACCAGGATTTATTGAAGACCATTGAATGCTGGCTAATGCAATGATCACTAATGCCAATATGACAAAAATAAAGAATGCGGAGATACCCCCGATGATCCCTAAATTGATAGACGCTTTAAGTGGCTTTTGCGCATGCTCGGCGCGTATGGCTTCCATTACGTTATAAGTGAACGCCATTGGGGGCTCTTCCAGTTCAATCGCGTTAAACTCCTGGTTAAGCTGCAACAGTTCAAGATACTTGCTGCGGTACAACTCATCCTGCTCAATTAATAAGCTTATGGCTTGTTGTTCATCCGGTAAGCATGAGCCGTCAATATAATTCCAAAGTTTTTCTTCTATGTTATTCATATCAGTTCTTTCGCTTCGTGTTTTAAATTGCGCTCCAGCTTTTCTTTCAAACGCTGGCGCGCTCTAAATAGTTTTACCTTAACGGTATTTGCCTCTATGCCCAATGCTTGTGCAATCTCTTCTAATGACTGCTCACCTTTGTAAAACAAGGTAATAATAGTAGCGTCATCAGGTAATAGCTGGGCAATGGCCTGGTTAAGGTAAAATGACCTCGACCTGTTTTCGGCGTTGTTTTCATCATATCTGCCGTTACTTTCTATTTGTATGGTATTGTCTTCATCATCAATAGATGAAGTTTCCACTCTTTTTTTACGTAAAGTTGTCATGGCGGTAGTGTAAACAATGGTATATAACCATGTACTAAATTTTGACTGCCGCTGAAATAATGACAATGAACGGTAAGCTTTTACAAAGCAATCTTGCGATATTTCTTCAGCATCTTCGCGATTTTTTGCAAAGCGCAGCGCTAAAGTAAATACAAAACGCTGATGCCGTTTAACCAGATCGGCATAAGCCGACTGATCACCCGCTAACGTTTGGTCAATTAATTCAATATCTGAAAGCTTGCTTTGCATATTATATAGCTCTCTGACGATGGTTTGATTAATTAGGTTACAGGTAAAGATAGTTTTTTAGCAGCAGCGGCAGTTTTAAAAGGTTTATTATTATTTAATTACTTGCAACTACTGCTAAAAACAATATGACTTTTTTTACTAATGGGTGTAACCTCTTTAAAAACAGCATCGTCATAGCTTACAAATACATCAATATTGGTGTTTTAAACAAAAAAAATTATCAACTTTAAAAATAAATAATTATGGGCGCAGATGAATTAGGGGTATTAATCCCCATTTTAGTACCAATCAGTATGTTCGCAATGGTTTTTGGTATTGTTTACCTAAGCAAACGCGAAAGAATGGCCATGATAGAACGTGGTATGGACCCACGACTTAACAAACCTAAAACATCAGGCTATAACACCTATATACTTACCTGGGGTTTGTTATTGATAGGTGCAGGAATAGGTTTGTTTTTAGCTTATTTATTAGATTACTTTGTTTTTGTACGGTCTACAGATGATAACCCAGCTATATATTTTGCGTTGATTGCCATATTTGGCGGCGCAGGCTTATTCTTATCTTATCGTATTGAAAAGAAAGACGCGATAAAGAGAGAAGAGCAGGAAGGGTAAAAAGGAGCCGGGAGCTTGAAGTAAGATATTTAGC
>DASWOZ010000346.1:0-1650 GCA_036398535.1 Mucilaginibacter sp.
ATTGGTATGACAATAACAGTGGCGGAGAAATTGGGTTTGTTGATACTAACGCACCCGGTAGCGAGCTTGAGATAAAGCAACGCTTGTATAATAATATACAAAATAAAATAATGGCCGAAAGGGCTCCTGTTGCACAGCAGCCACATCCGGCTTTTTCAGTAAGAAAACTGGTGATACGGGCAGCTTCAATTGCTGCAGTGCTGGTTATTGGTTTTTTAGGATGGCGCATGGAAAACGAGCCTACTGCCCTACCGGCTAAATCACTTGTTAGTGTTCAACCGGCAAAGGTTAGCAAAATTGTATTGCCCGATGGATCATTAGTTTGGCTTAATGCAGGGTCGGTATTAAAATACCCTAAAAAATTTGAGGGTAAAGAACGCGTGGTTGAACTATCGGAAGGGCGGGCGTTTTTTGATATAAAACACATGGCGGATCATCCGTTCATCTTAAAAACTAAAAACCTGAATGTAACAGTTTTGGGTACTTCGTTCGATGTTCGGTCATACGGGCGCGAAAGCAGTACAAAGGTTAGCGTGGTAAGTGGTAAAGTAGGTATAACACTGCCTTTCCAGCCAACTAAGCCGGCTATTATGCTGGTAGCCAAACAGGAAGTTGTGTTAAGCAAAACCACCAACCAGGTTATTAAGCAGCCTGTGCGTGAATCTGTTGTTAACCTTTGGTGCAAAAATGAGCTTGTTTTTGACCAGGAGAACCTGAGCAATGTATTTAAGGCTATTGAGAAAAAATACAATACCCGCATAACCGTAGATGATAAAGACCTTTTGAACGAGCGCATATCAATTACACTTGGTAACCAGCGCCTGGATACAATTATGGAAATATTAAGTTTCACCAAACACTTTAATTACAAAATGGCCAATGACAGTACAGTAGTTATTAAATAAAAATAAATCCTGCTTAGCAGCTAAGAGGGAAAAAAAACCGGGAACATTTTGGAAACATTCCCGGTATAGGATCAGCGACTGTATACATGCTTCAGACCCATAAACAGTAGCTCAGTTTAATCATTATTTTAAACCATTACAAATATGATAAATTTTTACGGCAAAGTATTGCCCATATTTCGAAAATGCATGCGCATTTCTACACTAATTATTGGAATACAAGTGTGTTGCTCCACACTTCTATTGGCAAAGGGCTCACACGCCCAGGAAATGACCTTAAACGTAGACAAAGCAAGTCTTAAACAAGTTTTTAAGCGCATTGAGCAGCAAGCTAATGTAACCTTTGTTTATGATGCACAGGTAATTAATAAATTGCCTTCAATAACCCTGCATATTAAAAATCAGTTATTGCCTGATATTTTAGCCGAATTGCAGCAAAAAACATTATTACAATTTAAGTTAGTAGGAAACTATGTGGGTGTAGCGCAGGATATTGGGAGCATGCCCATATTGTCGCCAACGGCAACGCCACCGGCGGCACAACAAGTAATAAATGTCACAGGTTCTGTACGCGATGCATCTGGCCAACCCCTTATTGGTGTTTCTATTACCTTAAAAGGTACACAAACCGGTGTGCAAACTGATGCCAACGGACACTTTACATTGCCAGCCAACATTGGCGATGTATTGGTGTTCTCTTACATAGGTTACATCAGGAAAGAAGTAACTGTAACTACCCAAACCG
>DASWOZ010000347.1:0-2457 GCA_036398535.1 Mucilaginibacter sp.
CTACAAGGCATAAAGGCACAGGATTAGGGCTTGCTATATGTAAAAAGATAATTGAGCTGCAAGGCGGTAATATTTCGGTTGAAAGCGAACCGGGGCAAGGTTCGGCATTTAGTTTTGAACTGCCAATGAAGCAATGTGAACCTGCAGAAGTTTTAGAAGACCGGCAGCTAAATGATGATATAATGGCCGAACTGGTTAAAGACAAATATGTTTTATTTGCCGAAGACAACAAATTAAATGTGCTGCTGGGCACAACCATTTTAAAGAAGTGGAAAATAAAATATGATATTGCCTACGATGGCGGCGAGGCATTTGAGCTATTTAAAAAGAACCGTTACGATATCGTACTTACCGATATGCAGATGCCGGTTATGAATGGACTGGAACTGACAGAACTGATCCGCAAATTTCCTGATGCTTATAAATCCAACATCCCAATAATGGCCTTAACTGCCAATGTAATGAAGGAAGACCGGGATACCTACTTAAAAGCAGGTATTAATGATGTAATACTAAAGCCGTTTCATGAAAAAGACCTGGTTGAAAGGGTTGCGATTTCGTTACAGGATAGTACAAATGTGTTACGCTTCGTATCGTAGTAACTACTGTTCATTCCACCTATAGCTTTCATTTTCCAACCCTATAAGGTCTATAACACGGTTCACTACCGTCATAGCAAGTTCCTCAATAGTTTGTGGCTTGCTGTAGTACGATGGTATAGCCGGGCAGATAATACCGCCTGCCTCGGTAACCGTTTGCATGTTGCGAATGTGAATCAGGTTGAAGGGCGTATCGCGGGCAACCAATATCAATTTACGGCGTTCTTTTAATACGACGTCCGCAGCGCGACTGATCAGATCATCTGATATGCCTGCAGCGATCCGCCCTAACGTCCCCATTGAGCATGGAACAATTACCATCGTATCAAATCTTGCAGAACCAGAGGCGAACGGCGCCATAAAATCATTTTTGGAATAGATTTTAAAAGGGATGCAGCTGTAATCTTCGTTATCCAGCTCAAACTTCCATACATTTTTGGCATTGTCAGACATTACAACGGCAACATCCGCTATCTGTTTGTTCAACTGCTGAAGCTTGTTTAACAATAAGCTGGCATATATCGAACCGCTGGCCCCGGTAATAGCTACAACAATCTTTTTCTTCATTTCCATGCAAATGTAACCGGTTATTTAAATTCAGGGCACAAAAAAGGGTCGAATATAAATACTCGACCCTACATCTACCTATGAAAAACATGCCCTTTGAGAGGGCACTACAAATATAATAACAGTTTTTTAATTTTTAAATAATTTTTTTAAATTAATTTAACTTAACCTCGAATAGTTCTTTTCGATGAGCGTCTGGATAATCCCATCAACCAGGCCAACTGTAGGTACATATATGTTCTTGATATTTGCCCACTTCATTACCGTCAGGTAAATCTCACATGCAGGTATGATAACGTCTGCCCTGTCCTGGTTAAGGCCAAGCACGTTTATTCTATCTTTAAGTGAAAAGGAAGTTAAGTAACTATAAAGAGATTTTAATTTACCAAAAGTTAAAGGCGTTTTATCTTTCTCTTCAGATAACTTGTATAATTTATTGATATTTCCTCCTGTACCAATGCCCGAAATGATTTTAAACTGACGGGTATTATCACGTATAAAATCCTTCATATCGTTCCAGGTATCCTCGGTATCCTGGTTATCCAGCATCCTTATAGTCCCGATGTTAAACGATTTTGAGGCCCACATTTCTCCAGACGAAAAAAACGACAGCTCGGTGCTGCCACCGCCAACATCTATATAAAGATAATTCTTGCTTTTATCTATAGCTTGCTCCGCGTGGCTTGAATAAATTATTCCTGCTTCTGTGTGTCCGCTTATAATTTCTATATCTAACCCGGCGTCGGCTTTAAGCTGCGTCACTACCTCTTCACCATTTACAGCTTCACGCATGGCCGATGTCGCGTAGGCTATGTAATCAACAACCTTGTAAACTTCCATCAGCTTGCTAAATGCCTGCATGGTTTTTACCAGGTCTGCAATCTTTTTATCCGAAAGTTTTTTGTCAAGAAAGGCATCGTCCCCTAATCGTAGCGGGACCCTTATCAGTGTGTTTTTTTTAAAGGAAACTGATCCATTGTTTTCAATAATATCAGCTATCAGCAGTCGTACTGCATTTGAACCTATATCAATAGCGGCGTATCTCAATTTTTATTGTGCTTTATATTTTAGATAATCATATATGTCAACCTGGGCCCGGTGTGGTACTTCCGAGCGGGTTTTATGGTATTTGTTGGTATTTTGGCTGTTAATCTCGCGCGATTTGGTATTGTCAGCCAGTTGTAGATCCATAATATCCCTTAACTCCTTTTTCAACTGTTCATCGTATATCGGGAAGCCAACCTCAACACGGGTATCTATATTGCGCGTCATAAAATCGGCAGAAGTAAGA
>DASWOZ010000348.1:0-2490 GCA_036398535.1 Mucilaginibacter sp.
TTTAGAAAGCCATAAAGATATGCGCCGAAAATCTGGCGAGCCTTATATATACCACCCCATTGCCGTAGCACAGATAGCCGCGGAAGAGATTGGGCTGGGCACTACATCTATTGTATGCGCTTTACTGCATGATGTTGTAGAGGATACAGACGTTACACTGGAAGATATAGAACTGGAATTTGGTAAAAAGGTTGCCAAAATTATTGACGGGCTCACCAAAATATCGGGTGTATTTGATACCAACAGTTCGTTGCAGGCCGAAAACTTCCGCAAAATGCTGCTTACCCTTGCCGATGATGTAAGGGTGATATTGATAAAACTGGCAGATCGTTTACATAACATGCGTACCATGGAGTTTATGCCACGCGATAAGCAGCTTAAACTATCGTCAGAAACCGTATACCTGTATGCCCCGTTAGCGCATAGGTTAGGTTTATATGCCATAAAATCTGAACTGGAAGATCTTTCTATGAAATATATGGAAAGAGAGACTTACCAGTTTATCAAAAATAAGCTTAACGAGAAAAAGGCCGAGCGCGAAAAATTTATACGCGACTTTATTGAACCTGTAAAAAAGGTACTGGAAGGACAAGGCTTAACGGCTGATATTTTTGGAAGGCCAAAATCTATACATTCCATTTGGAATAAAATGAAAAAGAAGTCGATACCTTTTGAAGAAGTGTATGACCTTTTTGCCATTAGAGTGATACTGGATAGCACGCCCGAAAATGAAAAAGCTGATTGCTGGAAAGCCTACTCTATAGTTACTGACTTATACCGCCCTAATCCTGACAGGCTGCGCGACTGGATTTCATCGCCCAAAGCTAATGGCTATGAATCATTGCACACCACCGTAATGGGGCCACGCGGCCAGTGGGTTGAAGTGCAGATACGTACCACCCGGATGAATGAAATTGCCGAAAAAGGTTTCGCAGCACATTGGAAATATAAAGAATCATCATCAGACAGCGGTTTAGACCAATGGGTGCAAAAAGTACGCGATATGTTAAAAAATCCGGACTCAAACGCATAGGAGTTTCTGGATGATTTTAAGATGAACCTATTCTCTGACAAGATCATCATTTTCACTCCTAAAGGGGCATTAATACAATTGCCATTAAATGCTACCGCGCTTGATTTTGCTTTTGAGATACACACCGATGTAGGTGCAAGTTGTATTGGCGCCAAGGTGAATCATAAGCTGGTTCCGTTAAGTTATAAACTACAAAATGGCGATCAGGTAGAGGTAATTACCTCCAGCAAACAAGTGCCTAAAGAAGACTGGCTGAATTTTGTAGTTACTGCTAAAGCAAAAGCCAAAATTAAATCGGCCTTAAAAGAGGAAAAACGGAAAATTGCAGAGGATGGCAAAGAAATTTTAGAGCGTAAGCTAAAATCGTTAAAAATCACCTACAATTCTGAAAACATACATAAACTGAGCTATTACTTTAAGCTAACGTCTACGCAGGACTTGTTTTATAATGTAGCCAAGGGCCTTATCGACATGAAGGACCTGAAGGAATATCAGGCATCAGAAAAAGTAATTGAAAACAAGCCGCAGGATAAAATAGACCCAGACCAGGTACAAGGTTTAATGCGCAGCATTAAAGCTAAAGACAGCGACATGCTGCTTATTGGTGAAGATTTGCAAAAGATAGACTATAAACTGGCCAACTGCTGTAACCCTATTCCGGGTGATGATGTATTTGGTTTTGTTACGGTTAGCGATGGTATAAAAATACATCGTACCAATTGCCCAAATGCTGCTAAATTAATGGCCAACTACGGCTATCGTATTGTAAAAGCCCGCTGGACCAATCAACAGGAACTGGCGTTTTTAACCGGCCTCAGAATTACAGGTATTGACGACGTAGGTTTGATTAATAAGCTCACTACCGTTATATCTAATGATTTTAAAGTAAACATGCGGTCAATAACAGTTGATAGCGATAACGGCATATTTGAAGGCTCCATTATGGTATATGTTAACGATACCGAACACCTGGACAACCTGATTAAACGGTTAAAAACAGTTAACGGAGTTACTGCCGTAACCCGTTTTGATACGGCCATTGAAAGAGCCTCATAGTGAGGTTAATTGCGTGAGTGGTTGATTAGCTACATCACTACTTACATAATCAACTCCAAACTAAATTTAATATCTTTGAACTATAATAATTAAAACATGCCTACACAGGATACCATAGCATTGGTTAAAAAAATTTTCGAAGCTTATCTTGAAAACAAGAACCTCCGGAAAACGCCCGAACGCTTTGCTATACTCGAAGAAATATACTCAAGGAGTGACCATTTTGATGTGGAATCATTATATATCCACATGAAAAATAAAAAATACCGCGTTAGCCGGGCAACGGTATATAATACGTTAGAGCTGCTGGTATCATGCGATTTGGTGACCAAGCACCAATTTGGTAAAAACATGGCCCAGTTTGAAAAATCATACGGCTATAAGCAGCATGACCATATCAT
>DASWOZ010000349.1:0-1801 GCA_036398535.1 Mucilaginibacter sp.
GCCGTGTAATCAGATCATATATGAAACTGGGCTCGAGAGTTACCCCGCAAACCCCATTGTTTGAAATTAGTTCGCCTGATTTTATGGCTGCCCAAAAATTATTTTTCCAGGAACAATCACAAATGCAACTGGCCGAAAAAACGCTTAGGCGGCAAAAAGATCTGAAAGAGCATGGCGTGGGGTCTGAAAAGGATATGGAAGAAGCGCAAACAACCTATGAAGTTGAAAAAAAGGAATATGAAAACGCGGTTGTTGGTATTAAGATATTTAAAGCTAACCCGGATAAAATATCACTGGGGCAGGCATTAACAGTATACTCACCCATTGAAGGCGAGGTAATTGAAAATACCATTGTTGTTGGCCAATTTATAAAAGATGACGCAGCTAAAGTTGCCATTGTTGCCGAGTTAAATAAAGTTTGGGTAGTTGGGCAGATAAAAGAAAAAGATCTGCGCTACATACATGAATTAGATCAGTGTCATATAAATGTGCCAGCCTTACCTGAAAAAAATATTGTGGGTAAAATTTATCATGTTAATGATATTGTTGATGAAGATACCCGAAGCGTTCAAATACTAATTGAATGCAATAATGCCGATCATACCTTAAAACCAGGCATGTATGTTAATGTGGATTTTAGCAACGCGCCATCACAAGCCATTTTGTTGCCAAGCACTTCTATTTTACAGATGAATGAAAGCAGTTATGTATTTATACAAACTGCCAAAAACGCTTACATGAAACGTAAAGTAGAAACTTCAGGAACGGATGGAGATAAAACAGTAATAAAATCGGGTTTAAAACCCGGTGACGTGATTGTAAGCGAGGGCGGATTTTATTTATCAAATGCACAATAGCGCAAGTTTTTATGAAGAAACTAATATTTACCGCTATACAAAAACGCTGGTTGTTTTTAGCCCTGTTTGTGCTGATTGCCCTGTTTGGATACTATTCATGGAAACAATTATCCATTGAAGCCTACCCTGATATTGCCGATGTTACCTCGCAAGTAGTAACGCAGGTGCCCGGTTTAGCCGCCGAAGAAATAGAACAACAAATTACCATACCTATTGAAAGAGCTTTAAATGGTATGCCGGGCCTGCATGTTATGCGCAGCCGAAGCACCTTTGCATTATCAATAGTCACACTTGTGTTTGATGATGGTGTAGAAGATTACTGGAGCCGCCAACGCGTATTGGAGCGACTGAATGACCTGCAATTACCCTACAGCGCAAAACCCGGTTTAGATCCGCTAACCTCTCCTATTGGTGAAATTTACCGGTATATTATTGTAAGTAAAAATCATGATCTGCGTGAATTGACAGACCTGCAAAACTGGGTGATCATCCCTAAAATAAAACAGGTTACCGGGGTGGCAGATATAGCCAACTTTGGCGGCATTACTACTCAATACCAGGTTGAACTTGATCCGCGCAAGCTGGAGCAATACAAATTATCATTAACCGACGTACAAACTGCTTTAAATAATAACAATACCAACTCGGGCGGCAGCGTACTGCCACGCGGCGACCTGAACTATGTAATACGCGGTATCGGCTTATATAAAACCCTTACCGATATGGGCAATACGGTGATTAAATCAAAAAGTGGTGTACCCATATTTTTAAAAGATATAGGCACCCTTAAGTTTGGTAATCTTGAACGTAAGGGCATATTAGGCTATACTGATCGTAAAATAAATTTCAATGACGGTATTGAAGGTATTGTACTGCTATTAAAACATGAAAATCCTTCGGTAGTGCTAAATGGCGTACATAAAGCGGTAGACGATCTTAATCAT
>DASWOZ010000350.1:0-2611 GCA_036398535.1 Mucilaginibacter sp.
GGGCAAAAATCCTAATACGTCAACTGCTTTTACAGGTGTTTCTTCGGTGGCATAAGAAGTTGAAATATCAGCTTTAACTGTTTGTGATTGTGGCATACCTGCCTGGTCAATAGCGCCTTTTACCAGGGCAAAAGTTTTACCCGAGTTTTTAAGCAATTGGTCTGCAATTTCCGGCGAGATCGTATAAACAACAGCCTGTGTATTTGCAGTAGCGGTACCGTCTTTTTTTATCGACATACGGCCACCACCACCACCGCCCCTGCGGTTACCCGCCGCTGTATTCACCGCTAATATTAAAGCAGGCTTTTTGCTTTGGATATATTGAATACGTTTATTACTGCGGGGCGCGCTCCAGTCGGATAGTTGATCGGTACCTGTAATTTTTGATTTGCCGTTAACCATTGGCTCGCCATTACTAATGTATACAACTACTTTGCCGGTAATATCAATGCCTTTTAAATCATCATAATTATCAGCGCCAATGCCGTAACCAATAAAAACTATATCGCTTGCATTAATAGTTTTGCTGTCGGTGCCACCTGTGGCAGTAAAATCTTTTCCGCTGGTAAATGATGTGCCGTTTACGGTAAATAAATTTACTTTAAAGGTGCTCTCTACTACAGGAATATCCAAAAAGTAAGCGCCATTTACTATTGGCTGTAAGCCTAATGATTTAAATTCATCGGCTATATAATGCGCCGCTTTGTCGGCACCGGGTTTCCCGGTTTCTCGGCCTTCAAATGCATCAGATGCAATAATGCTCAAATGTTTTTTGGCCAGGTCGGCATTAATGATCTGAGCATACTTCATAGCAGTTGGGTTTTGCTGCGCATATGCACTGGTTACTAAACCGATTAAAGAAAGCAATAGGGTGTTTTTTTTCATTATGTTATAGATAAGATTAGTTATGCTTATCACAATATTATTGATATTTTTTGATAAACCGTAACGTATTATGTTGCCTTTTGATATGCTTGAATAGCTAATATTCAACCAGGAGGGAGGCACCTATGGAGCCCAGGAGGTTGATTTAATTTTATCTATAAACACATAACTCCTATGGAGTTAAAGCGAACGAATAATTTAAATATATGATTTTGGTATTATCAGGCACCGTTAGGTGCCACGTGTTTATAGAAAATTAACCCATACATTGGATCTGCGGGGCCTCCTGTTTTAATTGCAATGATTACCATTCTAATTATGTCAGGAAACAGTAGCTTTAGCTATTTAGTGGTTAGCAAGCCATTTTATTAACCCGGGTGGCATGCCGCCCACCCTCAAAATCAGTATTTAAAAAGGTGGTTACAATTTGTTTGGCTTCATCAACAGAAATGAAGCGCGCGGGGATACATATAATATTGGCGTTGTTATGGCTGCGGGCCAGCACTGCAAGTTCTTCGTTCCAGCATATCGCGGCGCGAATGCCCTGGTGCTTGTTGGCCGTGATGGCTATACCGTTGCCACTGCCGCAAATTAATATACCTAAGTCAAATTCGCCGCTTTCAACCGCTAACGAAACAGGGTGGGCAAAGTCAGGATAATCAACAGACGATGCGGAATAGGTGCCAAAATCTTTTACCTCATTCAAGGTGGCAATCGTCTCTATTAATAGTTGTTTGTAATCAAAACCGGCATGGTCGGCGCCTATCGCAATTTTCAGCCCGCTTTTCATATTAGTTTCTTAAAAATTTACGACCGCATTAATTCTTCGCTTTTCAGCGCGTTCCTTTTACCAACACGTGCCGCAACCATAATACCTACTTCATACAATACCAATAGTGGTGCCGCAACAACACTCATGGTGATCATATCGGGAGTTGGCGTGATGATAGCCGCGATGATCAAAATAATGACAATAGCATAACGGCGGGTGCGCCGCATAAACGGAGCATTCAAAATACCCAAACTCGCCAATACATATATTAAAATAGGCAGTTCAAATACCAGGCCGGTACCTATCGTAAGTGTGGCTACGGACGAAAGATAAGAATCCATTGTGAAATTATTCTTGATTATGGGGCTTATGGTATAAGTCGCTAAAAAATGTATAGATTCAGGAGCAATAATATAATAACCGAATAAAATGCCGGTGATAAATAAAGTGGAAGCGTAAAAAACAAAACCCGATGCAGCTTTTCGTTCTTTATCATGCAGTGCAGGTTTAATAAAACGCCATAGTTCCCATAGCAGGTAGGGAAATCCCAGGATAACCCCAATCAATACACAAGAGTTGATCTGCAAAGTAAATTGCCCTGCCATTTCTGTGTTGATAATATTTCCGTTGATTTTATCAATACACCATCCGGATAAATTAAATGCCGTGCCAATTTTGCACATCATGCGGTATGTCCAGAATTTGGGGTTAAACGGCCCCATGATAATATCATTCATGATAAAATCGAACTGCCAAAAAGCGACTATTGTAAACACAATTATTGCGACAGCGGCTCTAATCAAATGCCATCTTAAGGCTTCTAAATGTTCAAAAAATGACATTTCAGATTCAAGGCTTTTGCCTTTATCCCTTATCGCATTAATTATTTTGTTATCGCTCATTGTTAAATTATAACGGCATTTATTACCGGCATGCTATTTACGTTTTATTTTG
>DASWOZ010000351.1:0-5666 GCA_036398535.1 Mucilaginibacter sp.
CGATAACAGTAACTGATAATAACGGTAACATCCAATCCGGAACATTGACCAAGTATGTAAATATTGGTAATAACAATTCTATAGGCGGTAGCTTATTTGGTTCGGTAAATCCGGTTAAAATATTAACTATCCGCGGGCAGATCAGTGCTTATACCTATAAACCTGATCCATCAGGACAATTTACAACCGATCAATCGCAAAATGGTACATACCTGATGTACAATGCATTTGGAAGCGCTTCGGTAACATTTGACAGCGGATTTATTGCAGAATTATTTGTGGTACAAAATTCGCCGCGCCGTACTATACAAGGTACAAACCCTTCATTCAGTTTATTTGGTGCGGGTGTAAGGCAGCAAATACTTCATAAAAAGGCATCGATCGGTATCAATACCTTATCACCTTTTCAAAAATATAAAAGCTTTAATTCAAGCATTACAAGCCCCGGCTTTACCCAAAGCAGCATGGTTCAGTTTCCGTTCCGTTCAGTTGGTTTGACCTTTACATATAATTTTGGTAAGCTGAATTTTAATACAGCAGCTGATAAAAAAGCGGTTAAAAACGACGACTTAAAACAAGGCGACCAGGGAGGAATGGGCGGTGCCCCTGAGCCTAACAGCGGCGGTGGCAGGCCCCCAAGATAGTAATCTGAGTGTTATTTATATAAACGAGGCCGTATCATAAATCAATTGATACGGCCTTTTTCTTTATCCCCGATGTCGGTATCCTTTGCAATCTCTTCGCTGATAGATAGCGGGTTAGCCTGTCGAAGACGAGATTGCCACGCTACGCTCGCAATGACATAGTTTTTATTTTAATCATACAATCCATTTATCCACTCCAGTCCCTCCCGCCATGTCATTGCGAAACAAGGACAATGCGGGGGGATGTGCGGTTGAAGCAATCTCCTCGCTGATAGATAGCGGGCCTGCCTGCCGGGGACGAGATTGCCACGCTACACTCGCAATGACATGAAAGGGTACACATGGTCATCCCTGATGTCGGTGTCCTCATCGATATTTGCAATATTAGCCGAGAAGATTGCTTCACAGCTCAATTCCATGTCATTATGAAATTTGATCACGCAGCATGAGTCGAATAATTACTCCGTTTTAATATTTATACCTATCTGCTTCAGTAATAGCGAAGCGTTAAAGGTTTTACATTCACCATGTTTCATTTTATAATCAAACAGCATTTCGCCGTCTATTACCTGTATATCAAAATAAAAGTTGCGTACATAATCCGGGTATTGCTGTTCTAACTGGGCAATCTGTAAATCGTGCGTGGCAACCATGCCTACCGCTTTCTTGCTGATCAACTGTTCAATCACCGCCTTTGATCCCAGGTATTTATCAACCGAATTGGTGCCCCGTAGCATTTCATCAATTAAAAAAAATACTTTCGGTTCATTTTCAACCGCGGCCAGCAGCATTTGCAGGCGGTCAAGCTCGGCCTTAAAGGTGGATGTGCTTTCATTTAATGAGTCTTTTATCCGCATATAACTCACTATGGTAATAACAGACACTTCCATGCTATCTGCGCAAACAGGCGCGCCGCTTAGCGCCAGTATGGTGTTAATGCCAATGGTACGTAAAAAAGTACTCTTGCCCGCCATGTTCGAGCCGGTAATAATATCCACTTTAAAGGCATTACTCAGCTCATAATCATTTTCTACTCTTATTTTATCAGGTATAAGGGGATGTGCTAAATTTTTAGCAGTTACGGTATAGCCTGCACCCTCCGCAATTTGCGGAAAGCACCATTCCGGGTGGTTAATATGCAGACTGGTTAGGCTTAGCAGGGCCTCATACTCGGCTATCACATCAAAAGCGGCTTCCAGGCTATGCTGGTTATTACGCTTCCAGTTTTCAATGGCGATGATCTGACGGATGTCCCAAAGGAAAACGGCATTTAGCACTATGCCTACCAGTATATTCAGGTGATAGTTGAGCTTATTGATCAGGCTGCCCAGCTCTTTTATTTTCCCTGAAGTATTATCTTTTATCAGCGTTTTTGAAAGCTCATCGCAATAGCCCGATTGCCATTTTTCTGCTTGTATCATTTCAAACACCAGTGCATATTGGGTTAAAGTATCACCAATTTTCCCGGCAATTAAATCAGCCTTTTTAATATACATGCTTTTTGAACCAACAACGCCAAGGTGAGCCAGGGCTATAAAAATGGCTATGCTTTTGGCTATAGGGAAAAAGAATGCCAGCGCAATAACCACCAGCAACACATAAGGCGCTATTTTGGCATAGGTGTTTAACCCTTTTTCGCCGGTTAGTTCTAAGGGTATATGCAGGTAATTAAAAAGCCGTTGCAACTGATTAAGATCTGTTGTTTTGGCAAACAGCAAGCGGGTTTGTATGGCTAATTTCCAGTCGTTTTTTTTGGCCAACTCTTTTATTGCGTTTTGTCTTGAAGTAATGCTTTCCTTTTGTGCGGGTGCGCTTAGCCATCCGGCCAGCTTTGTATTGCCCGGTGTGGTTGCAGCGCGGTTAACTAATTGAAACAATGAGGCAGGGCCAAATATATCAAGGTCCGAAGTATAATAATGCTTTTCACTGCCAAACCGTGTGCCATTGTCATACAGGTTTGAATAGGCTAACAGGCTGCCAATCTCATTTTCGTTAACCAGTTTCAGATCCTGGAAATATTTTAGTTGCTTTTCAAACTCGCCTTGCCGGGATACCAGCCATGCAAAGCAAAGCACCAATGCTACAATGGCAATAGCTATTATGGTAAAGTTATCATGTGTGGCTGCAAAATATACCGATATGGCAAACAGCGCAAAAAGGCTTAAACGCAGCAGGGAATAGGTGTTAGCGCGTTTTTTATATTTATTGGCTTCCTGCTGTGCAAGTAATGCGCGCTGTTGATAATCATTAATAATATCCTGTTCCATTGTTGAATAAAAATCAAGCTAAATAACCACTTATATTTTAAATAAACGTTTATTTGTTTTTCGTTATGAAGATAATTTTTCTCACTGTTGGTAAAACCGAAGACGCTTATTTAAAAGAGGGGATAGACAAGTATGTAAAGCGCTTAAAGCATTATACAAAACTTGAAATGGTAGAGCTTAATGAACTTAAAAACACTAAAGCGCTAACACAGGAACAACAAAAAGTTAAAGAAGCCGAACTGATATTGAAAAAGATAACACCGTTGGATCATGTGGTGCTATTAGACGAAAACGGTATGGAACTAACCTCCAGGCAATTTGCCGGGTATATCGAAAAGCGTGCCATCAGTTCGGTAGCCAACCTGATTTTTATAGTAGGTGGTCCTTATGGTTTTGACCAATCGGTTTATGAGCGGGCTAATGATCAATTGTCCTTTTCACGCATGACGTTTTCACACCAGATGATCCGTCTGTTTTTTGCAGAGCAGCTTTACCGCGCCTTTACCATTATTAAGGGCGAACCGTATCATCATCAGTAATAGCTGTTTTTGAATTTTGGATTTTCACTTTTGAATTTTTAAATAAGTAGCTTTGTATTATGTCAGCAGGCCACGACCATTCTCATTCTCACGACCACTCCCATGACCATTCACACGGATTTGGGCACCATCATCACGAAACGCCCAAGTTAGATCATCTTAACAGTGCGTTTATTATCGGTATTGTACTCAATTCCGCTTTTGTAATTATAGAGGTGGTAGCCGGATTCATTACGCATTCCCTTTCATTACTGACCGATGCCGGCCATAATTTAAGTGATGTGGCCGGGTTGGCTTTAGCTTTATTAGCTTATAAACTAAGTAAATTAGGCGCTAATGACAGGTATACTTATGGCTATAAACGGTCTACCATTATCGTGTCGTTTTTTAATGCCGTAATTCTGTTCGCGTCTGTCGGCTTGATTGCTTATGAGGCTATTATACGCTTTATTCATCCCGAAGTAGTTTCTGGTGGTACAATGGCATGGGTAGCATTGATAGGTATAGCTATTAATGCGGTAACTGCGTGGCTTTTTGTTAAAGATAAAGATACCGACCTGAACGTTAAAGGCGCTTATTTACATATGGCTATGGATGCCGTGGTATCCTTAGGGGTAGTCATCTCTGGCCTGATCATTTATTTTACTAACTGGTACTGGATAGATAGCGCGGTTAGCTTAATTATCGCTATCGTGATTTTACGGGGTACATGGAGCTTACTTATTGACAGTTTAAGGCTGGAAATGGACGGTGTACCCAAAGAAATGGACCTTGACAAGATCAAGGCCGAGTTATTAAAAGGCAAAGGCATTATAGATGTACATCACATGCACGTATGGGCGTTAAGCACTACAGAAAATGCTTTGACCGCGCACCTGGTTATTGACCCTGCAACCCTGCCTTTATTTGATAATATTAAGCATGATCTTCGCCATCGCTTACAGCATATGGATATTAACCACAGCACATTTGAACCCGAATTTGCTAATGAAGACTGCAAGCATCAAGATTGTTAGATAGATGTGCAGATATGCAAATGTGTGGTTGTGCAGATAAATAGCAGGTGATCTATTAATTAATCCAGGTGTCTTAGCTGATACGACATTACCTGCACAATAAGAAGATATTGCAGGTGAAGCAAATTGTTAATTAACGTTAAACTTACTGCTATTGAACTCAATACAGTTTATATTGCATAAACTTAAACTTGGTTCAATGAATAAATATTACACGTTTTTTTTAGGCATCTGTTTGTTTGCTGCATGTAATGAAAAAACAAAGCCTTCCAAAGCAGAAAATCCTGTAATCCAAAATCAAGGTGTAAAAATTGATTATACAGATACCCATACCGGCGATACAACGCTGTTATTTGTACATGGGTGGTGCATTAATAAAACCTATTGGTACAACCAGGCAGCATATTTCAAAAATAAGTATCGTGTTGTAACTATGGATTTGCCCGGGTTCGGTAAGTCCGGAAAAAATAGAGAGATCTGGAACACAACTGCTTTTGGAAAAGATGTTACTGCCGTAATAACACAGTTAAAGTTAAAAAATGTCATTTTAATAGGCCATTCAATGGCCGGTGATATTATTGTGCAGGCAACCATCAATACACCTAAGCAAGTGGTGGGGCTAATTGGTATTGATAATTTTAAGCATGTAGGCGTGGGTAGTAAACCAAGTAAACAGGACAGCGATGCTTACAAAAAAGCTATTGATTCTTTGCGGCACAATTTTAAAAAGATAGCTTTTGAATACTTTAATCAGGATCTGTTTTATAAAACAACCAGTAGGCCCGTTAAAGAACGGATACTTAATGATGTGGCTCATGCAGATCCAGATATAGCTTCGGCCTGTATGGAACAAGATAATTTTGACGAAGCTACAGAATTGCTGAAAACAAAGAAAAAATTGTGCTTGATTAATAGTGATGTTAAACCTACTAATACAATTGGATTAAAAGCTAAGAAAATTCCGTTTCAGATATGGTATGTTCACGCTACCGGCCATTTCCCCATGATAGAAAAGCCCCGGGAGTTTAATATATTATTAGCACAAGCAATACAAAAAATCAGATAATAAAAGCTATTGTTACCTATCCGCACATCTATTTATCATCTGCATCTGCATATCCGCACATTTATATATTCCCACATCTATATCATCTGCACAACCGCTAACCCTTTTTAGAAGGATTTTTTGGCGCGTTAACC